>NZ_JAYLVQ010000082.1:0-116623 GCF_035818575.1 Halobacillus sp. HZG1 | reverse complement strand
GGGAAAAAAGTGCTTGGTGAGACCCCACAGGACGCAGTCCGAGGAGGCTCACCGCGCTCCCGCGGAAAGCGAGCTATTCCCCGCAGCCCCCATCCACTCAACAAACGTCTCGAAACTGAGTCTTCAAGAAACCTGCCATTTACTTTAATAATGCGGGTGATGTGGAGGGGAAATGGGTATTCGCACAGGGACGGACTCGTCGACATAGGTTAAGTTGTAGATGAGGAGGTAGAAAATGAATAGAAATAATTTTCTTGCCGTAGATGTCGGAAACAGCTGGTACAAAGCGTTGGTATCCGATCAAGGGGAAATGTTTGATTATCAAATGCCGAACGCCATCGCCTTGTTTGATGAGGAATTTTACGAAAAACCTTATGACGAAGATGATATGGATCTTGAGGAAAATTTGATTGTTGAAATCAAAAGCCCCTCTCTAAAGGATCGACGCGAGATCTTTTATATTGGAAAGTCAGCCATGCAGCAGAAAAACGTCAGCTTAACATCCTTCAATAATCAAAAAGTGGATGAAGAGCGTACCTACCTTCTGCTTTTTGCAACCGCTGCCTACCACGCTTTACTGACGAATCCTGCTGAAGAGGATCTCCATTTTACCATCGATCAGCTGGCCGTATCCTTGCCAACGACCCAATATAAGGAAAAGAAAGATCTGTTCAAACAGCGCTTGATTGGAAATCATACGGTCATTTTTCATAAAATGCCGGGAGTCAGGGAGCCGAAAGAAGTCGCAATCAAAATACAAATTGAGGATGTTATTGTTGGTGCGGAAGGCGCCCTTGCCTACTTAGCTTTGACAAGGGACCAAGAGACG
Source organism: Halobacillus sp. HZG1 (assembly GCF_035818575.1). Classification (NCBI taxonomy): domain Bacteria; kingdom Bacillati; phylum Bacillota; class Bacilli; order Caryophanales; family Bacillaceae; genus Halobacillus; species Halobacillus sp. HZG1. The sequence continues at coordinate 115,794 of NZ_JAYLVQ010000082.1, read as the reverse complement.
CTCATGATTTCGGACGATTCCCTTGTCAAAGATTCCTCCAAAGGCATTCTTATCGGAGACCTAGGTGGGGATTCGGTGGACTTTGTAGGGATCAAGAAAAATAAACCGGTTGCTTCTATTGAAGGGGAGCCGTTCGGCATCAATCAATACCTCGACCATATCATACAAAAAGTAAGTAAAAATGAAATGTACAGCTTCAATTCACGTTCAGAGCTTGAAGAAAAACTTGTAGCCGGACAGTCCGAATGGTACGTGGAGCCATTTGCAGGAGTCCGGAAAGATATTAGTAAATACATCACACCACAGCTTCGTCTGATGGCGATCAAGTACCTCGAACACTTTGACAGAGTGAGAAGCCGTTCCAATGAAATCAAGGGGGCCTCCCGATACATCGCGGTCGGCGGAGCCGCTGAAATCGCTGAAAAACAAATCAAAGAAGCCGCCGTGAAATGGAGTGAGCGCGGCCGTCCAATTGAATTACTGTTCCCTGAAAACATGTCAAAATTAAATGTCCAAGGATTGATGATTCTGGCCAAGATGCAATGGATAAGTAAAAACAAAGAATATGCAGATGGTTACGCTTATACCAAAAGTTAGAGGGTGAAGGCATGTCAAACGTATATCACGATTACTTCAAACAAACCGTGCTGACAATCCCTGATACCTTTATTGATATAAAAACCGGGGATCAGCACACGGTCCTCCCTGAATTAAAAGAGGAAATCGCTTATCACTCAGAAAATAACACACTGAACCATTTACTGTTTTCGGCCCTGCATCACTACTTCCTTAAAGCTCAAACTTCTCAACAAGAGGTAACCAACATTCTGTTGACTGAATTGCAGGAAATAAAGAGAATGCTTGCGGCAGGGTCTTTTCAGGAGAGACGTGTCACAACATCCATCGAGAAACCACCTGTTTCACAGGAGATGGACATTTTGGAAATCGAGGATTTGTTAGAAGCTTTCGGTGGGTAAACCGTATGTACCAGAAGGTAGACATTTTTCAGTCTGCCTTCTTTTCTTTTACATGTTTCCGTATAGAAGGGTGAATTCAGATTGGAGGTTCTTTTATAAGTGAACGGCTGGCAGGCAGGTAATGGCACAAAAACAAGATAAATCCACCGTGATACAGATGCCAGTACCTACGAGGTCATCCAGACTCTTATGATCCAGCTGGTGACAGGCGGATCCGTGTTTGCTGGGACAATGCTTTGGATGACGATCTTTCAAGTCTGTCTTAAAGTCAAGAAGCTCAAGTACCGCGCAGCCTTTATTCAGCTCTTTAATTTTGAAAACGTGAGTGTGGATACACTTAATCTTCTCTTTCTTCGAGTGACAGGCATAAGTGGTTACCCCTGTCCCTTTGAAAGGTTCGCATCCGCAATATAAAAGAAAGGGTATCGTGTTTTTCTTCACACGTTTCTTTCCCAGCAGCTCATGAATGGATTGCTGACAGGATGTATGACATTCATCTTTATTCACTTTATTTTGCGCATACAAAATCGCCTCTAATACATCTTCTACACAATTTTTATAATGCTTCATTTTATCGTGTTTATCTTTTTTCCCACAACAACCATCCTTATGATGGCGATCGTAGTCATAATCATATGCTCGAAAACTCATTATTACACTCCTTAATATTTCAGTTACCGTATTATACGTGCGGAGATGATTTTCGATTGATTTGTGTGCCTACAGCAGAGGAATTTTCTCTCAACTATAGAAAATGAGAGAACCCCTCTATACTTCCGACCCCTACCATATTCCCAGTCCAGGACTTTTTCATTATGAGCGTATCGTACCTTGGTCCACCTCCTTCCTTCACTTATACTGAGAATAATAGAAAGGAAAGGTCAGTGATTCCCCAATGCTTTACATACGGCAGGTTGAAGAAATTATAAAGGATACGCTGCTTGAACATCAGCTGGAAATCAATTATGAAATCAACAATAAACTCCCAGCTCCTATGAGTTATAACGTATCCACAAATACAGTGAATTTTAACTATCTACAAATCAATGGATATATGAGTAAAATAAAAGTAAATGAGCCTGAAGAAAACGTCGTGAAAATCATCCTCTATCATGAAATCGGCTACTATCTCACTTTCAAGAAACATAAACACGATCTGCGGACACTCATGTATGGAGGAGATGAAGAAATTGAAGAACTGAAATCCGTCATAGAAGCCAATGCCTGGAATTATGGACGGGCATTAGTCCCCGAACATTTAGTTGAAACTTACGACCTCGTTCGGGAAAAAGACGAGAATCTTCTGCAAGGATTGAAATAAAAATCCCTACATTCTACAAATTATCCTTAAAATTGGAAGGTCATTGTATGGAACTTGTAGAAATAGTTATACACAGTCACTCCATGATTAGGCTTAATAAAAAAGGAAGGTGAATGGCATGTTCAAGAATCGTTTATTCAAGAATGTTCTATTCCGATGGATGCCACATAAAGAGCAAAGCATTTGTGAAAAAAGATTGATCAAAGTCGTCAAACGCCTGAAGGTTGAGAATTTCAATTTTAATTGGGACCGTAACAGTTGTTTTGTGGAATTTACATATCAAGGGGAGAGCTATCGCCTGGAGCATTCCGTTGATAAAGCCAAGGAAAAAGGCATTATTTTAAGGAATGGTTTGGATTGCTTGAATGAATTGACACAGTCACTTGAAGATTTGGGCTTGATTATCGACCGTGGCATGTATGACTTTGACACTTGGATTGCCGGCATGAGACAGTCACCTTCCGTTGAGGAAACGCCTGAAGTGCAGGACGAATTACAGTTCAAGTATAAAACTCTGGGAAAACAAGCGGGAGAAGAAACCATTGCGCTTAAACCAGAAACTTCGTTTAAGAAGTTCGACGAAAACCATACATCATCGAAACGGACGCAAATAAAATAAAAAAATGACCTGCCTCTTTATTCAAAAGAGCAGGTCATTTTTTATGAATTTTTTTCTTTCCGATGTAGACCCACATAACTACGTAAGTGGTAAAAAGCAATAGCAAAAACATAGGGGCAGATAGCACATCACGTATAATCACCGTCGCATCACATCCTTTCTATTTTAAACTGTCCAAGGGAAATGGAAAGAATGCATAGAAAAGGACAATGATCGGAACAGATACGAGAAGAGCCCGGACTGGGTTTCTATAATGAAGATAAAGGACGCCGAATAGTACGGCATTTAAAGGAATATTGAGCCAGTTGTTCCACCCATGATCGTAGACATACATCCCTTTCAGTGAAAACAGCCATTCCAAAACCGTATAAAACGCAACCCAGACCGTAATATAAATAAACTGGCTGCTCCTCGTTTGGGGAAAACGCTGCAAATAGATAATTAAGCCGACAGGGCAGATGAAAAAAGTGAACGCCATATTGATGATGGAATGATTCAGCCACTCCATCGTTATCCCTCGGAATGCCCACAGCGTGTGGTTGTAATAAAGGAAATTATAGGTCATGTTGACAGCAATGAAGAATAGAATCGTCGGATATTGCTTCCCTACCTGCTTCCAGTCAACAAATCGATAAGCAAAAAGGACCCACACCACAATAACTAATAATAAATACATCTCCCACCACTCCAAAGAATCAATTATTCCCATTCTTCACCCACCCCATCCCCTTTATACATGCGCTTTTAATTACCAAAAATACCCACACCAGGTCATCCAAAGGTGTGGGAAATAATGTAATAAGCGCAAAAAAAAAACGCCTGCTTCGTTTCGCTTGGGAGCGATGGAAGCAGGCGTTTTTTAAGGTGGTTTACCTTAGAGTATATGGTTTAATAGGCAAGTGCGAATAGTCCCTTGATATGGGAAAGGTAGCGCACGTTACTCGCTTCTTTCATGACAGAAGCCGGAAGACCTTTCAATGGTGTCTGGTTGGCACCGATGAAAGCAACCGCATCTTTACGGCCAAGGCTTGCAAGTGTACCTGAATTGACAGGTTCAAACTCTTCAAAGCTCTTGTCTTCAAGGAAGGCATATAGGTTATAACCGACGGTGTCACCCATCTGCCAAGCGATTTGTGCTGTCGGTGGCTGTGGACGTTCCTCACCTGGTTTGAAGTAAACCGCACTGTCACCAACAACAAATACGTCTTTGTGAGATACGGACTGAAGGTAATTGTTCACAGACGCACGCCCGCGATTCACTTCAATACCGGATTCACCGACAAGTGGATTTCCTGCAACTCCGCCTGTCCAAACAAACGTGTTCGCTGTCAGCTTACGGCCGTCTTTCAACTCGATGACGTTTCCTTCTACATTCGTGACAGGAAGTTCTGTCAGGAATTCTACGCCGCGCTTTTCAAGACTCTTCGTTGCTCTTTCAATCAAGTGATCAGGAAGCATTGGCAAAATTTTCGGCATCGCTTCTACAAGGGTAAGCTTGATTTCATCAGGGTTAACGCCATATTTTTTAGCCATTGCTGGTGTTTCATCAGCCAACTCACCGACAAGCTCGACACCAGTCAAGCCACCGCCTCCAATGACGATGTGTGCATCAGCTTCGTTATTGGACGCTGCATAATCACGGATACGAGCTTCCACATGTTCACGGATTTTGTTTGCATCTTCCGCAGATTTAAGAACCATGCTGTGTTCCTGTAATCCTGGGATGCCGAAGTAGTTGGTTACACTACCCAGTGCCACGACCAAAGCATCATAGAACAATTCAGAACCATCTTCCAGTGAAATCTTTTTGTCGTTGACAGAAAAGGACTCGACCGTTGCAACCTTAAGGTTGATGTCTTTTCCTTTCAACAACTTTTCAAGAGGAAGTGCTGCCGCCTGCTCAGAAATGTTTCCTGCTGCTAAACGGTGCAATTCTGTAATGATTTGGTGTGTCGGAGTTTTGTTAATGATTGTGACGTTCGCTTCGGAAGCGTCCATGTATTGGCGCACAGACAACGCAGCAAGAAGCCCGCCGTAACCGCCGCCTAAAATGACGATTTCTTTTGACATGTTGATTCCTCCATTTCCTACTCTTTGTGATTGCGTTCAGCAGATACTTTTAAGTATGCGTTGACGAAACGGAACATTTTCTGAGCCTGAGGGTCTTTCAACATCTTCATCAAGCCGAATAGTCCGATGACTTCTGAGCTGCTTTCCGCATGATCTTTCGCTTCGATTGCGTTCTGCGCTACTTCTTTCACGGTATGTTTGAGAGGCTCAGCCACTTCTGACATGAACTCAACCGTGTCTTTTTTCAGAACTTCATCCGTCGCAATCGATTGAACGGTGTCGTAGGAGCTTGAAAGAATCTTCACCAATTCGGTAAGCTTCGGAAGCTCTTTCACAAGAACAGTCAAAGATTCCTGTACTTCAGGTTCCAGTAGTTGGTCGAGCAGTTCACGCTCGTCACGAGCAACGTTTGTCTGCCCGTCTTTTTCTGTTGTGAATGAATCTGCCATATCCACTTCTCCTTTTTTGAGCCCGGGGCTCATTTTTTTATAAGTAAATAACTAGTACAAGCAACGAAAGCTCTACCTGTTATAAAACAGTAAGAGTGCCATTTTATAGCTAACGTTACTAGAGTAAAATATAATCTTGTGAAGCACAACACATTCTGACAAAATAAACGGTTACATCTATAATTTTTTTCAAAATCGCTGTTTTTTTACAGCATTTTCAATCAAAAAGACGGATTTATCACTCTTATTATCATTCGCTAAAGATATTTTCTCATACTGTCATATACCTTTTTTAAATGAGGAAAGGTTCTCCATACAAGAAAGAGGCTAACCATGGACCCGATTAGCCTCCTCCAACAATGTTACGGTAGATCGTTACCGGCAGCGCGGTAAAGCTCGTACCATTCTTCTCTGGACAATACAATATGAGAAGCTTTGGCAATGTCCTGCATTCGCTGGGTGTTCATGGACCCCACGACAGGTTGAATGTTAGCAGGGTGACGCAGAATCCAGGCAATGGCGATGGCAGAATCCGTCACGTCATACTTCCCAGCAAGTTCCTGCAGCTTGGCATTCACTTCCGGAAAAGCGTCATTCCCTACAAAAGGACCTTCAATCATTCCGTGCTGGAATGGCGACCAGGCTTGAACCGTTATATCATTCAGGCGGCAGTATTCCAAAACATTGCTGTCCCTGACGATGGCCGGGTCGTTCTGCATGTTCACATTGAATCCAGCATCAATCATCGGTGTATGGACGATGCTGAGTTGCAGCTGGTTGACGATCAAGCTGTCGCCCACATATTTCTTCAGCAGTTCCATCTGCATCGGGTTTTGGTTACTGACGCCAAAGTAACGTACCTTCCCACTTTCTTTCAGTGTGGCAAACGCTTCAGCTACTTCTTCCGGCTCCATCAAAGCGTCCGGACGGTGGAGTAGAAAACTATCCAGGTAATCTGTATTCAACCGCTTCAGACTCCCGTCTACAGACTCCAGAATGTGTTCTTTAGAAAAATCGAAGAAACCATTGCGAATGCCACACTTCGATTGAAGCATGATGTCCTCACGTGACACATCCGTCGTTTTGAGGGCGTCAGCAAATACGAATTCCGATTCGCCTTTTCCATAGATGTCCGCGTGATCAAATAAGTCGACCCCATTTTCGACCGCATTTGTAATCACTTCCGACGCATCCTTCGTGCTCAGTTCACTCATTCTCATACAGCCGAGCGCAATCTCCCCGACTTGTAAATCACTTTTTCCTAATTGAATTTTCTTCACAATGCTTCCACCTTTCATTCCAAACCTATCTTTATCTTATCACTTTCCCTCAAAACCTTAAGAAATAACGCTTACCAGTAAAAGGAGTACCAGGTCATCCAGATTCTGGATGACCTGGTACTCCTTTTATTTCCAATAATCCTCATTCCCTTATATACTTTAAATAAGATCGATCATTTCAGAGGAGGAACTTTGTATGGGGAACATGGAAACACTGAACCAATCGAACTTCAAAAAAGGCGCCTATTCGTTTTACGAAGAGCTTCGAGAGAGTCAACCGATTTTTCCAATGAACAATGATGGCACGAATCACTCCTGGATGATTACAAAGTACGATCACGTGAAAGAGCTGTTGAAATCACCTAGTTTCATTAAAGACCAAAGCAAGTTATTCTCATCTTCCACCCAAGACACGGGCGAAAATGACTTCAACATCTTCCAAAACATGATGCTCGACGTGGATCCGCCCGACCATACACGCCTTCGTAAACTTGTCCAACCTTACTTCAACCCTAAGACCATTAAACAATTGGAACCAAGGATCCGTGAAATTGCAGATGATCTGTTGAACCAGATGAAACAAAAAGATACCACGGTGGATTTAATTGATGATTATGCTTTTCCTCTGCCCATTATCGTCATCAGTGAGATGCTCGGTGTTCCCGCAGAGGACAGGGATAAATTCAGACAGTGGTCCAACACGATTGTCTCTGCCTCCAACGAAATGGACCCTGACTTCATGGTGGATGTAGAAGCGTTCACTACATACCTGACCGAGCTTTTTGAACAACGTAAAGCAGAGCCTCAGGATGATCTCGTTTCCCACCTCATCCAAACGGAAGAAGACGGGGAGCAGCTGACAAGAAATGAACTCTACTCTATGATTGTCCTTTTAATCATCGCCGGTCATGAAACAACCGTCAATTTGATCGGGAACACGATGTTTGCCCTATTTGAGCATTCTGACCAGCTTGAAAAAGTAAAAGCTGACCCATCTCTCATACCTGGGGCCATTGAAGAAGGGCTTCGTTATTACAGCCCTGTCGATTTCTCAACGGCCAGATGGGCAGATGATGACATTGATTTCCACGGACAGCCTATCAGACGTGGGGATTTCGTTATCGCATCGATCAGTTCGGCTAACCGTGATGAAGAAAAATTTGAACATGCTTCTCACTTTGATGTGACGAGAGAAAGAAATGCGCATGTGGCATTCGGATTCGGCATCCACTTTTGTCTCGGTGCCCCTCTCGCCCGACTCGAAGGGAAAATTGCGCTGGAAAAATTACTAACCACTTTCCCTGATATTGATCTGAAACGCAATGGAACTCAGCCTGAATGGCGGTCTGTTTTCCTATTAAGAGGACTAGACTCCCTCCCCGTTTCTATATAAAAAAAAGCCACTTGATGAACGCATCAAGTGGTTTTTCTTCTAAATGCATAGATAAGGGTGATCACAAAGAGAAGGCCTGCAAGAATAAAAGCAGAGTTCACAACAAGAGGAACGTCATTCCCCTGATTTTTAACCCCGATGCCGATAAACGCCCAGACAAAAACGAGCGGGTACACCCAGTCATCCTGGCTTTTCATAAAGAAAACCGCAAGCAGTGTGCCTACAATCATCAGCAGGACCGTCCATACAGAAGCCGAAATGCCGAATCCATCCCAGCCGACATAGGTTAAGTAATAGCTGATATTCGCGATGGTCGCGACACTGATCCAGCCAAGGTAAACGGAGAACGGAAGCCGGTCGAAAAAAGAAGCATCATTTTTCTGTAAGGTTTGATACAAGCGGATCAATGTTAACAGCAAGGCAATCATGACCACTACCGAGATTCCGAAAAACTCATAATGCCACATAAAGATCCAGAGAGCATTCAGCAAGCTGCTTAAGACGAAAAGGCCGCTTGTCTCTTGATAGATAGGCAGGTCGCGTCTACTCTTCGGAAACTGTCGAATCACCCAGATTCCTAGTAAAATGTAAATAAGTCCCCATATACTGAAAACATAACCAGCAGGAGTGAATAACACGTTCAGACGATTGGATATTTCACCTGTCGTCTGGCCGTTCAGAGGTAAAGCATTGGCAAGCACGTTCACAGTGACTACAAGAATGAATGCCAGTACGTTCATGATCCATTTCCCCATAAAAACTCCTCCTCTATACTCCGATTGATACATAGTATTCCTTTTCATGCCCTATTAAAACACGATCATCCACATCGATGAAAAAAACTCTTCTCCCATTTCGGGTTATGCATGTCCCAATTAAGGGAACAGTATAAAGGGAATTTTTTCACACTACGAAAAAGGAGTGGAAAACATGAATAACAAGCAATTTGAAAAAATGAAAAACGGTAATGGATTCATCGCGGCACTGGACCAGAGCGGTGGTAGTACACCAAAAGCACTGGCCGCTTATGGCGTCCCTGAAGATTCCTATTCCGGTGAAGATGAGATGTTCGACCTTGTCCACCAGATGCGGACAAGAATCATCACCTCTCCTTCTTTTGATGCCGACCACATTCTTGGTGCCATTCTCTTTGAGCAAACGATGGATCGTGAAATTGAAGGACAGTTCACGGCGGATTACTTGGCGAGCAAAGGCGTTGTTCCTTTCCTTAAAGTTGACAAAGGACTGGCAGAAAAAGAAAACGGTGTCCAACTCATGAAACCGATCGATGACCTGGACGAAACACTCCGTCGTGCTAATGAACGCAACATTTTCGGCACAAAGATGCGTTCTGTCATCCATGAGCCGAACCCTAGCGGAATCAAAGAAGTGGTTCAGCAGCAGTTCGACATCGGAAAAAGAATCATCGCTTCCGATCTTGTACCCATCATCGAACCAGAAGTCGATATTCACAGCAGTGACAAGGAAAAATGCGAAGAACTCCTCCGAGATGAGATCTTGAAACACTTGAATGAGTTATCTGAAGAGGAGAACGTAATGCTGAAGCTGACGATCCCTACGCAGCCGAACGCATATAAAGAACTCGTCGATCATCCTCGAGTCGTCCGTGTCGTTGCTCTTTCCGGTGGTTATTCCCGTGAAGAAGCGAACGAGAAGCTCAAGGAAAACGATGGCGTCATTGCAAGTTTCTCCCGCGCACTTGCCGCAGACTTGAATGCCAATCAGTCTGAGGACGAATTCGATGCAGAGCTTAAGAAAGCCGTAGATTCCATCTATGATGCTTCAGTCAATAAAAAATAACCAGCGCAAAAAGGTGCGATCCTAGGATCGCACCTTTTTTATTATTCATTTCTTAATAGTCTCATACTGTTGAGAATGACAAGTAAAGCTGCTCCCGTATCACTTAATACAGCCATCCATAAGGTAAGAACACCAGGGAAAATGAGTAGCAGCGCCGCAAGCTTCGTAACTAAGGAAAACCACACATTCTGTTTAATAATTTTCAAAGCTTTTCTGCTCAAACGAATGGTGTGAGGAAGCTTCTCGAGATTATCAGCCATCAAAACAATATCTGCGGTTTCCATAGCGGTATCCGTTCCCGCTCCCCCCATAGCAATCCCAAGATCAGAGGTAGCTAAAGCCGGGGCATCATTAATTCCATCTCCCACCATGGCTACACTCTTGCCTTCCGCTTGGAGCTTCTTCACAGCTGAAACCTTATCTTCTGGTAAAAGCTCAGCAAAATAACGAGTCACACCAGTTTCCCTGGCTATCTTATCAGCGGTTCCTTTATTATCCCCTGTGAGCATCACCATTTCCTGCATCCCTACCTGTTTCAGCTTTTGAATCGACTGAACGGTGATGTCACGGATGGTATCAGCCACAGCGATGACGCCTAGAACCGTGGCTGAAGTCCCTACAACCACGATGGTGTGACCCTCTTTTTGGTACTCAGCAATTTGATCTTTCCTATCAGTAAGAGGTACATTCATATCTTCAAACAACTTTGGACTTCCAGCATAATATTCTGTGCCATCCAACTCCGCCTTAGCCCCTTTTCCGGCGATGGTTTGATAGTTTTCCCCATCCAGGGCCGCGATGTTTCGTTCGTTAGCATACGTCGTAATCGCCTGAGCTATCGGGTGGGTAGAATATTCCTCAATAGTACGCGTTATACGGATCAACTCATCTTCGCTTACGCCAATGGCCTGCACTTCAGAAACCTTTGGACGACCTTCTGTGAGCGTCCCTGTCTTATCGAAAGCGATGGCTTTAATCATTCCGGCCTTCTCCAGAAAAGTACCGCCCTTGATGAGGACACCATTCTTAGCGGCATTCCCGATAGCTGAAACAATCGCAACTGGTGTGGAAATGACAAGCGCACAAGGACAGGCGACCACGAGTAAAGCGAGTCCTTTATACAGCCATTCTCCCCACGTACCAAAACCGAAGAGAGGCGGAAGGACCATGACCAACAGAGCGAGGGTGAAGACAATCGGCGTATAGACTCGCGCAAAACGGTCGACGAAAGCCTGGGTGGGCGCTCTTTTTTCTTGAGCCTCTTCCACGAGGTGGATGATTTTTGCGATCGTTGTATCTTCCACGAGCTTTGTGACTTCGATTTCCAACGATCCACTTTCATTCACTGTCCCTGCATAAACGATATCTCCCGTTTGTTTGTCTACAGGCAAGGATTCTCCCGTGATTGGAGCCTGATTGACACTGGATGTACCTGTCACCACTTCACCATCCAAAGGAATTTTCTCTCCTGGTTTAACGATGATCACTTCCCCAACCCCAACCTCTTCTACTGCTTTACGGATGAGTTCGCTGCCTGACTTGACTGTAGCCTCTTTAGGGGTGAGATTGATTAAACTTCTGATCGATTCTCGTGTCCGTTCAATCGACCGGTTTTGAAGTGTATTGCCTAATGCGAACAACCAGACGACCATGGCCCCCTCAAACCATTCCCCGATTAGAGAAGCACCGATCGCTGCCGATGCCATGAGGACGTTCATATCCAAAGAACCGCTCTTGATGGCATAAAAAGCACTTCTTGCAGGCTTGAACCCGCCAATCAAAATGGCCGCCGCATAAAAAGCCGTTATGAATTCTGCGGGGATGCTTGTAAACGAACCTATAAATCCAAGACCAAGGAACACTCCGGAGAAAGTCGTTGTTGAGAGGCTTTTAGATTTGTCAGCTTTCTGATTATAGTTGTCTTCTTTTCCTTCCAAGAAAGCTTGAAAACCGGCCCTGCCTACTTCTTTCATAATTTCTTTCGGAGAGGTTGTATGCTGAATCTGCATCTTCCCTGTTGAAAATTGGACTTGCACATCCTGGACCGCAGGATTTTTGCTCAAATGCTTTTCAATCGTCATGGCACAAGAACCACAATCCATCCCCTCAATTTTATAGGTTTGTTGATTCTTTTGACCATCCACCCGTTCCACTTCAAAACCTAACCGGCGAATATGCTTCGGTATTTGTTCATATAGGGATTCATTTTCAGCACCTACTGTCATCTTCCCTGTCCCGTATTGAACGTTAACCGATTGAATTCCGTTGATTTTCTGAAGACCTTTTTCAATCGTGGCGGCACAAGAAGGACAATCCATGCCTTTGACATCGAATTTCACTACGTTTGAACCTTCTTCTGTTTTTTCAACATCTGCGTCTGTGGTACAGCATGAAACCTCTGTCTGCTCATTTCCACAGCAAGAGTTCTGATGCGCTTCTTCGCTCTTTGTGTCACTAGAACAACATGCGAAATTCGCCTCTGGTTCCTCCGTAGCACTCGAACAACAAGTCGTTTGCGTCTCCACTTCTTCCATTGCGGTGGACCTGGAACAACAAGACACCGCTTCATCTATTAAAACCTCTTCTGAACTTGAACAGCAGCTTGCTTTTTTCTCATTACTCATTCTCTCACCTCTGTTTCTCTCTAAAATTCTTTAGAGTGTTGAATCGCAATAGAAACCAACTGATGCACATGATCGTCAGCCAAAGAATAGAAAACGAGCTTCCCTTCTTTACGGTATTTAGCTAATTTCATATTTCGCAGTAATCGGAGGTGATGCGAAGCGGTCGCTGTCGTTGAACCAATAATATTCGCAACATCACACACGCAAAGCTCATTTTCAAGTGTCAGGGCATAGGCGATTTTCAAGCGTGTCGCATCAGATAAAGCTTTGAAAATCAGCTCTACCCCAAGGACTTCATCCACCTTAGGCTGGACTCTTTGAACAAGCTCTTCATCATAACAAAAAGTATCGCACGTATCTTTTGGAGTTTTCTTTACAACTTTTTCACTCAATCTATTCACCTACATTCAAATAATTGTTTTAATGTTTAATTACAGTGTATGCCCTTTCTTTCAACCTCGTCAATGGTAATAATCAAATATTCATTTGAATATATAAATGATCTGAAGAACATGAAACCTAATAGACATCAGGCCGTTTGACCAAAATCTCCCCTATAAGCAGAGGCACGATCGCTTGGCGATTCGCTACCCCTTTGGCGCGACCCGCTAACCCTTTGGCGCGACTCGCATCACCTTTGGCGCGATTCGCTACCCCTTTGGAGCGACCCGCTAACCCTTTGGCGCGATTCGCTACCCCTTTGGCGCGACCCGCTAACCCTTTGGCGCGACTCGCATCACCTTTGGCGCGACCCGCTACCCCTTTGGCGCGATTCGCTACCCCTTTGGCGCGACTCGCTACCCCTTTGGCGCGACTCGCTACCCCTTTGGCGCGACTCGCTACCCCTTTGGCGCGACTCGCATCACCTTTGGCGCGACCCGCTAACTCTTTGGCGCGATTCGCTACCCCTTTGGCGCGACTCGCATCACCTTTGGCGCGACTCGCTACCCCTTTGGCGCGACCCGCTACCCCTTTGGCGCGACCAGCTAACTCTTTGGCGCGATCCGCTACCTCTTTGGCGCGGCCAACAAAAAAAGCCTTCCCTCAATCGAAATTGAGAGAAGACTCCTTCTTACCTGAACAAATCCAACAAGCGATCCCAGAAGCTCTTTTCTTCTTCTTTCTCTGGTGCCTCTTCTTGTTCTTCGTCCTTTTTAATGCTTTCCGTCTTAATGACAAACTGCACCGATCCAACCTTTTCATTCTTCGCGGAAACGAAGGAAGCTGGTTCGAAATCGGATTTATCGTATTCTTCGACCATTTGTTCAATCTCTGAATCCATCTGACCAGGTAAATCACTGGTGCTGGACGCTAATTCAGATGTACCTTCCTGAAGTTCTGCAGCTCCATTTTCAAGTTCAGAAGTTCCGTTCGTCAAGCTTCCAATGCCGCTGTGGATGTCTCCATAAGAACCTGCCAACTGGTCAACACCACCTGTGTACTCCTTTAGTCCAGCGTGAAATTCACCATACTTCGAGGAAAGTGACTGTAAACCTTCCTGCAGTTGTTTCACAGACTCCCCGATATTCATATTTTCCATACTGGTACCAATTTGGTCGGCCATCGTGTTCAGGTTTGTACTCATTTCATTCAATGAACCGGCACTCTGTTCCAAGGCTGGAACTACGGCCTGATACGCTTCTTTTACATTACCGTACGTTCCTTTTGCGGTTTGAGCGGCCTGGTATGTTTCCACAAGCTTATTGACGACTTCCGGATCAGCCCCGCTTTCACGTAGAGCCTGGATTTCCTGTTCTGAAATCTGATACCCGGGAATGGCTTCGATCGACTGACTCAACGCCTGATGGGCTTGGCTGTACTGATCCTTCAAGTTCGTCAATCCTTTTTCAACCTCATTCAAACCTGAAGAAAGCTGACCCAAGCCCTCTTCCATTTTGGCAAAATCACTCACGTTCACTTCTCCAGATCCAGAAGCGACAGCATCGTTCATCTGCTGCAGTGCGTTTTTGATGGAAGCGGAACCTTCCACAAGCTCTGATGAACCATTGCTTACCCCTTGAATGCCGTTGTTAAATTGTTCTGACCCGTCATACAGGCTTGCTGCGCCATCATTCAGTTCAGAGATTCCATTTTTGAGTTCACCGACACCTTTGTTGATTTCAGCGGTGGCATTCGACAATGAGCCCATGTCGTTCTTCATTCCGCCAATATCAGGTGCGTCAATGGACATGGAGGATGGAATCGCTGCAAATTCAATGCTTTCCATCTCCAAATCAGTGACGTCCGCCATCAGAGTGAAACTTCCTTCTTTTTCTGGCATGACAGTGAATGTCACTTGCCGGTCTTTCCCGGCGTTTGCGACCGTTCCTTCAGGAGCCTGAATGTTTTCATAAATCATCGAATCCAACTTCATCGTGATTTGCATCAAGTAGTTGTTGAAAAAGCTCTCATCCGCCTTTTCATTTTTCGTTGTATCAATACTCACTTTGAGCTTCCCGTCTTTTCCGACCAGCTCTTCAGGATTCATGGCTTCTCCATCTAATTGATAGGAAACATCGATATTCCATGGCAGAGGTTTGCCTTCCAAATTGCCTTGATAGTAATACTCTTCTTCTTCAGCGTTCAATTCGACTTTTTCATTCTGCTGCTCAATTTCTGTAACATCCGTCAGATTTTGGACACTTGTGTAAGGGCCGTAATCGACGATTTTTCCAGGCTCTTCAATTGTAAAATTGTTGACGACGTACATTTCTTCTTGATCTCCGGTAGCATCGAGCGTGGTGTACACGACTTCATGCTTTTCCGAGTAGGAGCCTTTCGCTTCAGGCTCTGTTTTTCCGTTGTCTTCTGCCGATACAGGAACAGTCGGCAGGACGAGAAGAAATGCTGTGAACAGCGCTGTCGCACGTTTGAATCTCATCCTCACTTCTCCTCCTTATAAAAATTAGCTTTCCAAGTCGTTCTTTTAATCACACGGTCAAAGATCACTAGCAGGGCCGGAAGCACGAACACAACCATAAGGAAGGCAAGCAGAGCTCCCCGTCCTAACAACAATCCGATGGAAGATACAATCGGATTAGTGGATGTGATCCATAAAATGAATCCGACACTCGACAGGATGGACGCTGATACGAAAATCGCAAAAATTTTATCATCGATCGTCTTCTTAATTGCCTCAAGAGCTGGCATTTCTTTTCTCAAATGATTATAGTTTTCCGTAAACAAGATCGCATAGTCCACCGTCGCCGCAAGCTGGATGGTACTGATTAAGAGATATCCGACATAAACAAGCGACGTATCCATAAAGTACGGGAACGATAAGTTGATCCATACGGAAGCCTGAATCGTCACAAGCAGAACGACAGGGATCGAAATTGACCGGAACGTGAGCAGAAGTACCAGCGCTACTGTCACGACCGTCAAAATATTGACGAGCCGGTTATCGTCTTGGACGATGTTTTTCATATCATACAAAGTGACACTCTCACCGAGCATATGCGTTTCATCATAATATTCCCCGGTCGTTTCCTTGATTTTCTCTATGAGAGAAAAGGCTTTTTCCCCTTCGGCATCCGTTTCGGTGTATAGCGTAATCCGTGCATAGTTCTCCGAATAAAACGACTCCGTGACCGACTCCTCCAAATAAGCGGGCGGGATGGCAGGGCTGACCATGTTGACGTAGGAGATGACACTGGAAACAAGCGGAAGGTTCTCCAACTCCCGTACAAGCTCTTCCTCTTTGGCACGATCGCCTTCAGGGACGAGCAGAACCATCGGCATGTTCTTCCCGAACTCCTCCTGAATCGCTCTCGCATCCTGGCCTGCCCTTGTGTTTTCAGGATGTTCGCCTGTTCCATAAATGAATGAAGTTTCGCTTTGGGCCAAGAAGGCAGGAACGATGATCAGAATGACAAAGATCAAACTCGGAATACGGAATTTCATGACTCGTCTGCCGATTCCTTTGAAATTCGGAACGAACGGGCGATGCTGGGTACGGTCAATCCAGTGATAGAACATCAACGTAAGCGCTGGAAGGAAGATCATGACGCTGAGGAAACTCAACAGGATACCTTTCAGCAAGTTGAGACCTAAGTCTGCCCCGATGCCGAAGTCCATAAATGTAAGAGCCGTAAATCCGAAGAAGGTCGTCGACGCACTGGCGATGATCGCCGGGAAGGACCGTTTCATCGCAAGGTGCATCGCTTCTTTCGGATCGGACACTTCTTTTCGATAATCCGAAAAGCTATGCAGCAGGAAGATCGCATAGTCAAGCGACACCGCGAGCTGTAAAATCGGTGCGACAGACTGCGTAACAAACGACACTTCTCCAATGAAAATATTCGTCCCCAGGTTGATCAGGACAGAAACGCCAATCGCCGTTAAAAAGAAGACCGGTTCCATCCAAGATGTCGTAGACAAAATCAGAATGAGGATAATGATCGGAACAAGTAGTGCAGCCGCATACATCGACTCACTGCCCGCCATCTTCTGGGAGACCGCCGTGTTGACCGCTTCCCCTGCCACAGCATTTTCTTCGCCAATCAAATCGTAAATGGCATCGGTCGCTTCCACTTCGAACCCTTCTTCAATGGTCACAGAAAAAAGGGCCGAATCACCTTGGTAATACGTTTCCACGGTATCCGGGTCTGCCATTTCGAGCGGTACTTTCATATCGATGACATCATCGAGCCACATCACATTGGTGACTCCTTCAATCAAGTCGAGTTCTTCTTTATAACTTAGTGCCTCGGTAACGGAGATGTCCCGGACCAGGACCCGGGTATTCTCTACCGGCTCATCAAACTCTTCCTCCATCAACTCCATCGCTTCCATAGATGGAGAATTCTTCGGCAGATAATCGACCATGTTGTAATTGACCGATACCCCGAACTGCGCCACTGTACTGAGGATGGTTAAAATCATAAAAATAATGACAATGCTTTTCTTATGTTTAATTATTCTTGATGCCCAGCCAATAAGGCCTCACCTCTCTTGCAAATGACATTCATACATTCTATCATTTTATTAACACCGTGTTGGATATTCAACAAACAGTTTTTTAACTATCGTCAGTTTCCCAACATAACCTTATTTTGTGTTGGATTGTCACAGAAATGTAACAAAAGGGGCCATAACCATGAACGAAAAACTCGACCGCAGAAAAAAATATACACGAAGAGTACTAAAGGAAAGTTTAATCAGTCTGCTTGCCACAAAGCCGATTTCGGATATCACGGTAAAAGAATTATGCGCGCTTGCTGATATCAACCGATCGACCTTCTACACCCATTACTCAGACCATTACGACCTGCTCAGCAAAATCGAAGAGGAAATCACAGAAGACATGAACCGCTACCTGCACAGCTATAACTACGAACATGAAGAAGAATCTATTCAGATGACTGAAAAGATATTGGAATACATCATTGAAAACAAGCTGATGTTCCGTACCTTGCTCAATAAAGAAGCAGCTCCGACTTTTGAAAAACGGATGATGGATCTGACGCGGGGATTCATGAGGAACAATTGGATGGACGAGCATGTGACGAAGAAACATGAATCGGAGTACTTAAGCTCCTTTGTCATCAGTGGAGCCATTCATGTCATCAAAGATTGGATTGAAAAAGATATGGATCAATCACCGCGCGAGATGGCAGTCATGATCAATCATTTTATTAATTATGGTTTTTCTTACCTTGAATAATTATCCTTATTCGAAATGAGCAGATCATTCCGTATCATAACTCAAACCTTTCCATTATGGGGTGGAAGGTGATCCAATAGATTCCTTCCCCTCCCTCTCATCCCCCTCTCAACAATATAAATTCAAATTCGATTTTTAATAACGGTTGACTTTTATTGGCTAGACCTATATATTTTGCACTAAGGAAACTTTTTGAGCGATCTTCAATTTTTGTCAACTTTCTGTGCTGCCACCCATATAGTAAAAGGACTATTTTTTTACCCAAAAAGTTGCAATAAGGAAAATTAAATGAACACAACAAATTTTTGTGATAATACGACAAATCCATGAGTATATCTAAATCTTATAATCATGGGGATATTCAGATAAAGGAGGGAAAAAGATGGCGAATCCTGCGCTATCCATCAAAAATCTTCACGTTTCGTACTATGGGAATGAAGCGGTGAAAGAGGTCAGCTTAACTGTGAACCAAGGAAATCTCGTCGGCATTATTGGTCCAAATGGTGCTGGGAAATCCACTTTTTTAAAAGCCATGCTGAATTTAATTCCAAGAGATAAAGGGGAAATTAGAATTCTTGGAAAAACAGTGAAAGAAGTGAGGAAGAAAATCGCTTATATGCCTCAGCGGAATGATATCGACTGGGATTTCCCGATCACCGTCCTTGATGCGGTCCTGATCGGCACTTATCCCAATCTAAAATTATTCAAGCGTCCAAAAAAGAAAGATAAAGAATGGGCGATGGAATGTCTCGGCAGGGTCGGTATGGAAGACTTCAGCAAAAGGCAGATCGGAGAATTATCCGGCGGTCAACAGCAACGTGTCTTTTTAGCCAGGGCACTCGCACAGAAAGCTGAGTTGTTCTTCCTTGATGAGCCGTTTGTCGGTGTGGATGCATCGAGTGAAGAGACAATTGTACGCATTTTGAAAGAATTGTGTTCGCAGGGAAAGACGGTCATCGTCGTGCATCACGACTTGAGCAAAGCCAACGACTATTTCAATCAACTCATTCTTTTAAACAAAGAATTGATTGGATTCGGCTCCGTGCAGGAAGTCTTCAAAACAGAAATCATTGAAAAAGCCTACCAGGGGCAGTTTGCTTTCATGAAAGAGATAGGAGTGTAAGTCATGGCTTTTATTGAAGCAATTATGCAATATGGATTTTTACAAAAGGCGTTATTAACGTCAGTTATGGTCGGAATCATTTGTGGAGTGATTGGTTGTTTCATCATTCTTAGAGGAATGGCCCTCATGGGAGACGCCATCTCTCATGCCGTTCTGCCTGGAGTTGCAATTTCCTATATGTTCGGAATCAATTTCTTCTTTGGCGCTGTTTTCAGTGGTGTCCTTACGGCGGTTGCCATCGGATTCGTCACTCAGAACAGCCGGATCAAACACGACACATCGATCGGCATCATGTTCACCGCGGCCTTCGCAGCAGGGATTATCATCATTACCATGCTTAAAAGCAGCACAGATCTCTATCATATACTTTTCGGAAATGTCCTTGCAGTCAGAGCCTCTGATATGTGGATTACGCTCGGAATCGGTGTCGTCATTTTAGCCGCTGTGTACCTTTTTTATAAAGAACTCCTGGTCACCTCGTTCGATGAAACGATGGGAGCGGCTTACGGGTTACCTGTACGACTGATTCACTATTTCCTGATGACTCTACTAACGATGGGAACCGTCGCCTCGTTACAAACGGTAGGAATCGTTCTCGTTGTTGCGATGCTGATCACACCTGCAGCGGCTGCCTACCTTTTGACGGACCGTTTATGGGTGATGATTTTCCTTGCTTCTGGAATCGGAGTCCTTTCGTCTGTCATCGGGCTTTACTTCAGTTTCACCTATAACCTGGCTTCAGGAGCGACCATCGTCATAGCAGCAACGGCCATTTTTGTGCTGGTCTTCCTGTTCTCCCCCAAACACGGGTGGTTATGGAGAATGTTGAAAGTAAGAAAGAAGAAAGCATCTCTTGTTTAATATAGAAATTTTCATAGATAAAAAAGAGGAGGAATTTTCATGATGAAGAAAAAGTTATTGTTATTAGCAGCCACTCTTTTCACCCTGCTTCTTTTGGCAGCATGCGGTGGAGAGGAAGCGAACGGAAACACGGAACAGGAGGACGGGAAAGTCCAAGTCGTAACTACGTACTCCATTGTCTATGACATTGTAAAAAATATCGGCGGAGATCAGGTCGATATTCACAGTTTAGCGCCTATTGGTTCCAATCCCCATGAGTATGATCCGTTACCAGAAGACGTAAAGAAAGCCACGGATGCGGATGCTGTATTCTACAATGGCCTCAACCTTGAAGCAGGAAATGCCTGGTTCAACAAACTGATGGAAACCGCTGGTAAAGACGGTGAAGATGCGCCCGTATTCCTTATGAGTGATGGAGTGGAAGCCATGTACTTAACCTCAGAAGGAAATGAAGGGGAAGAGGACCCTCACGCTTGGCTGGATATCCGGAATGGAATCAAGTATGCCGAAAATGCAAGAGATGGACTCATCAAAGTCGACCCTGAAAACAAAGATATCTATGAAAAGAATGCCGAAGAATACATTGCTGAACTTCAAGCGTTACACGACAAAGCCGTCGAGCAGTTCAATGACATTCCAAAAGAAGAGCGCGTACTTGTGACAAGTGAAGGAGCGTTCAAATACTTCAGTGATGCTTATGGGTTCCAGGCGGAATACATTTGGGAAATCAACCAGGAAAATCAAGGGACCCCGGATCAAATTACAAGAATCGTAGATATCATCAATGACAAACAAATCACAGGGCTGTTTTTAGAAACAAGTATCGACCCGCGCAGTATGGAAGCTGTCTCGAATGAAACCGATGTTCCGATCATGGGCGATGTATTCACCGACTCTTTAGCTGAACCAGGTGAAGAAGGCGATACGTATATATCCATGATGGAGTCCAACATAAATACAATTAAAAAAGGATTGAGCAAGTAACTCGAAAGCTGCCAACACCTGGTTTATGTTGGCAGCTTTTTCATGTTTTTTACAGATTATTTTAAAAAATATATGGAATCTATTGGAATATGGTGGTATAGTTTAACTATCTTGTATTGCAAGCTATTTTTTAAACTACACTATCTTGTTATGCAATATAGTTATGAAAGTGGTGAAACTTTGTCTTCCAGTCAAATATTAAAAGGCATTCTAGAAGGTTGTCTCCTCTCCATCATCGCTAAAGGAGAAACTTATGGATACGAAATGATTGAAAAACTCGATCAGTATGGATTTACCATGGTCAAAGAAGGCAGTATCTATCCCCTCCTCTTGCGAATGAAAAAACAAGGGCTTGTCGAGACAAGTCAAAAACAGCTCCCTTCCGGTGGTCCGAAGCGGAAGTATTACACGATTACAGAAAACGGCAGGAGAGAACTGGAAACATTTAAAGGTAACTGGGACGCTATTTCCACCAGTGTTACAAAATTGATGAAGGAGGAATCCCAAAGTGAATTTGTCAAAGAAGAGTGAAACGTTCTTAGAAAGTTTACATCTCTACCTGATTTCCAGTGGAAAAAAGGAAACAGAAACCCGTGAAATTGTCGAGGAACTACGTGACCATTTAACAGAGGCTGAAAAGGAAGGAAAGAATGTAGACGACATCATTGGTCTCTCCCCAAAAGAATATATGGAACAAGTATCCAGAGAGATGCCTTTTGATTTCCGTATGCTGTTCAGTGCCTTTACCATCTTTGTTTTCGGCACCCTCTCCTACCTTTTATTAGGGGATATCATCAGCGGGGGTGCACAACTATCGATGATCCAAATGATCGGCTACCCGATCCTGATGGTTGTGTACCTTCTCTCTCTTGCCACTCTCCTGCGTTATACCTCTTTACATCAATTTGATAAAAAGAAAGAGTATATGCTGATCGGTGTTTTTGGGTTTCTAAAAATTTCTCTTTTCATCGCCGTCCTCTCGCTTGATCAAGCCATCGATTCTCCGGTTATTGTCCTTTCACCGCTTAGCAACGTTATCGCTGCCTTGTTAACAATCGGTTTCTTTATCGGAGCTTCCTTTTGGGCAAAGACATGGATCATGATTATCACTGTTCTTATCATGATCATCCCAGAGATTCTTGTCCAAAGTCTTTCGTTGAGCGAAGAAGCGAGCCTCATAACGAAGAGTGTTTTAATATTCGGG
Source organism: Halobacillus sp. HZG1 (assembly GCF_035818575.1). NCBI lineage: Bacteria > Bacillati > Bacillota > Bacilli > Caryophanales > Bacillaceae > Halobacillus > Halobacillus sp. HZG1. The sequence continues at coordinate 93,403 of NZ_JAYLVQ010000082.1, read as the reverse complement.
GGACTATTTCTTTACTTTTGGCTACTTAATCGTAAAGAAAAGTCAAAAGACACGTACGCCACTTCCTTTTGACTTTATACTACTAGAAAAATATAGAAGCTCCACACCTATATAGGTGTGGAGCTATTTAAATCTATTTACTTTTCCCGACAATCTTTGAAGGAGAAGATTCCTGCCCATCTTGATTAACAGTCGTCACATAATACTGATGCTCAGAAGCCTCTGCATCCACAAAGGTTTTTCGTTCATGTTTGGATATGCTCGCAACCTTTTGAAAATCTTCTCCGCCTTTACTCTTATACACCCTGTATCCTGCTACGTAATCCTCCCGAACCGCATGCCAGGTTACGAAGGTACCTTGTACCTGGACTTTCGCAGGAGGTGTAATATCCTTTTGATCCATTTCCGGTTCTTTCAATTTAGAATAGACGACCAGCCGATCCTGGTGCCCTCCGCGATCACGAACGAATTCCCCCGTACATGTAATGAGATTCAACCGTTTCTCATTCGTACTTCCAAAGATCTTTTCTATCGGTGAATCTTCCATTGGATAACTTTCCAGCTTTTCCACGATGTAGACTTTTTCGTCTCCTTCTTCGTCCTGAATTTTGATTTCATCACCTTTTTGAAGTTTCTTCAAATCATAAAAAACAGCAGGTCCTGTGCGACTATCGACATGCCCTGCGATGACAGCGTTCCCCCTGCTTCCTGGCTGTGTACCCGGTTCAAACCAGCCGGATGCCTGAGGATCTTCTGGTACCCCCATTTGGCCATTATCAAGGATTCCCACATCCTCGACAGGTGCATCCACTCCAATGGAAGGAATATGAATATGAGAAGGTATAATGCCAGCGTCTGATTGTTCCTTATCTTTCACTACCTTTTCATCATTGAGGTCCTTATTTTTGTTCAATACCGTGAATTCGCCATCTAATATTTCTTTTTTATCATCTGAAGAAGCTTCTTGCACATTTAGACTTTGAGAGACATTCTCCACTCTCACAAGATCAGGGTTCGCCTCTGTTTCAGATCCAAATGTCCACACATTCATCTCATATGAAATCATCCCCATAGCAACCAAACCCACAACTGTAAAATACAGCCTCCATCCAATTTTCATAGTAAGCTCACCTCTATATGATTAAAGGAAGGGAAGAGGTGTCTTCCCCTCCCCGCCTATTATTGTTGATTCACTTTTCTCACATAAATGAAGCTTGCTGAAGCAGCAGCCAAGAGACCGAATGCTACCCATACCCAAGTAGAAAGGCCTTGATCACTCGTACCACCAAATCCAGTATCAGGCATCTCCTCCGGCATCATTTCCTGGTTAAACTGATCCGGCATCTGTTTAACGATGGCATCCCCAAGCGTCTCACCAATTCCGAACATGAATCCATATCCCTCACGGAAAGAAGTGTAAGCTGCCTCATAATCTCCCTCTACGTAGGCGTCAAAGGTTTTCAGGACTTGCTCTTCATGCATCCATACCGCTTCAGTAGCCGCTTCTGTAGGTAGATTACCTTCAGTCGCAGAACCTAAGAAAGCACCAAAGTCTTCAGCGAACATTTGCAAGCTTTCTTCTGCCATTTTTCTAGCTTCTTCATCTTCTTCAAGTGCAGCGGTAACAAGATCAGATTGTGCATTGATGTGGTCTTGCTGCCATACTTGTTCAAACTGCTCGGCACCTTCTTGTCCGTAAATAGACTCAATCGCTGCTTTGAAATCTTGTGTATGCTGATTTTCTGCCCATGTCACAAAATCATAATCCGCCGATTGATTATAACCCTTCTGCATTTCCAATACAGCTAAAGCAAAATGTTCTGAAGCTAGAGCATTCAAATTGGAACGAAGATCAGCTGCAGGTGCATCTGCTTTTGTATTTTCAAATTGATCAGGCATTTGTGTGACAATCGCTGAGGAAAGGGCCTTACTGATGTCAAACATACGTTGGAACCCTTCGCGATAAGTGGCATAGGCTTGCTCATACTCTTCATTCACATAGTGATCGAAGACTTTCACTACATCTTGTTCGTGAGCGGCAAGCACTTCTTTAGCTGCTTCTTCTGAAAGGTTACCTTCCGTTGCCGTTGCTAGAAAGCTGCCGAATTCATTCACGAACTCATCCACTTCCGCCTCTGCCATCTCACGCGCTTCTTGATCATCGTTTTTGGCAGCTTCTACAAAGCCGTCCGAATAATCGTTATGTCCACGGAAAATCTCTTCAAATTTTGCCGCTGCTTCTTCTCCATATACGGAAGCAATCGCAGGGGTCATGTCTTTCGCATTCTGATCGAGCTTTTCCCAAACCTGGTCTGCGTCTTCTGCATCCTCATAAGATTTCATCATGTATGTCGTTGCTAATACAAAGTGCTCGGATAGTAATTGATCCAGACTTGCCCTTAATTCAGAGGCTGGCGTTTTTACCGTTACGCTGTTGTTTGCCATACTAACGGAAGGAACAATAAGAACAAGAGCCATCATCAGTACCAGTACTTTTTTCAAGTGTTTCATTTTTTCCTCTCCTTTTTAACTTTTTATTTGTTTTCAACAAGCTAACGAGAGGAAAATGAAATTGGATCACTATTTTCTACATTTTTTTATATTTATTTGAATGAAGATTGGTAAAAGGGAAAAAAGGCTCGCCCATAACTGAGCGAGCCTTTTTTCCTTTTACTTTCTGGCTTCCCGTTCTTCCGACACTTGGACCACCGGCTCATCCCATGGATGATAAGGGTAAATCCCTTTCTCAATCACCTTTCTTAGTAAGGCTTCATCCCTTGGAATAGAAAATTCAATACGAAGTGAAGTGAGAGTGGTTTCTTCTCCGGCCTCTCCCTTTGTAGGAACTGCCTCTTCACCAGGTACAAACTGCTCCATCCCGTCCTTCGACTGCCACATCACGTTTTTGTAGTTTCCTACCCTCAACTCATCAATGCCGAGAATTCCCTGCACCACTGCGTCCACATATTCAGGAACCACAAAAGTTTTAACACGATATATATCCACTAATTTCATTCCATACAACCTCCTTCATCCTTCTCTAAGAGTAGTATCTTCCACCAAGAAGAACTTACCCTCCTGCGTTAATGAATGGAACTTTTCCTTATTCATAGCCGTATTGAAAAGTATAACTTATAAAGGAGAAAATGAAATGACGACTTTACGCAGAATGTCCGAAGAAGAATTTTTGAATTACAATGATTTTTCCATCGTTGCCTATGCAAAGGAAAAGGTGGCTGCGGGTAATTGGACGGAGGATGAAGCGCTTGAAAAAGCCAGAACCACTCATGCAGAACTGCTTCCTGATGGAAGGGATACGGAAAATCAATTTCTTTATACGATCCTAAGTGAAAAGGGAGAAAATGCAGGTTCCCTTTGGATTTGTAAGCAGTCCTCTGATAAAGCATTCATTTATGATATTCGGATTTCAGATGAACATCAAGGACAGGGACACGGAAAAAATGCTATGAGGCTGGCAGAAGAAGAAGCCAGAAAAATCGGGGTTCAGAAAATCGGCCTGCACGTATTCGGTCATAACACAGTAGCAAGGAAGTTGTACGAGAGCCTCTCTTACAAAACGACCAACGTTAAGATGGAGAAAGACATCCATCCTGGAAACGATGAAGAAAAACCTAAAAGAACCCTTGATTAAAGGGTTCTTTTAGGTTTATTTTGCATTTTCATCGGGTTGATGGAGACCAAAGATATTGCCTTCCGTATCCAAATAATATCCCTGCCACGCCATTCCAGGAAGGGCATATTTAGGCAGAGCGACCTTGCCTCCGTGTTCCATGATTTTAGCTTCACTCGCATCGTAGTCTTCCACTCCGATTGTACAGGCAAAGCCATTCACTGCCTGATTCAATTCTGGAGGTGCACTTTGGCGCTGCATTAAAGCTCCGTTGATCCCAAGCTGATTTTCCGCCCCCGTCACCACTCCGAAGTAAGGCATCCCCGCGTATTCACTCCAGTCTTCGAACTTCCATTCAAAGACCTCTCCATAAAATTTCTTCGCTCGTTCCATGTCATCGACATGAACTTCAAAATGCACAACTCTTCCCATCATCTCCACCCACTTTTCAAAGATTTTGATTAAGCGTAAAAGGCTTCTCGCTTACATATTCGCCTAACAATCATCTACTCCTGCTTATTTAAATGATTAAACGATATGGCAGGATTGCGGAAGACTCAATTTCGAGATGTTTCGAGGGCCGTTATCGTGTTGAGTGCAAGGGGTGGCTGGGAAGCTACTCACTTTCCTGTGGGGGAGTGCCGAGCTCCTTTCTCCCACGGGAGTCTCGCAGCTTCCCAACCACCCCATACATTTGAGGCGAGAAACGAACCCCTTTGTCCAGTATCAGTGTCTTTCATAATTCCTGAATCTCTAATGCTAAAGCGCTCTTTAACAGGATTTATCATTCAGGATAGCGGTTAGAGTATCCATGTTGCTTCACTTTCCATAGGAGTAAGAGCTTCCCATTCCTAGAAGGTTTCGAGATACTTATATGGCAAAGGGGCGGAGGCTCACCGCGCTCCCGCGGAAAGCGAGCTATTCCCCGCAGCTCCATTAACTCAACAAAAGTCTCGAAACAGAGTCTTCCACAATCGGGCGCATATATGTAAGAAGAAAAAGTGATTGATAATAAAAAGCTTGCGGGGAAACGAGGGTTCCCTGCAAGCTCATGGTTTATTTCTTATCTTTTGAAGTATCTTTTTCTTCAATCATTTCAATTTCATCAAGGTAACGAAGTAAATCTCCGTAAACCACAGAATCAGATAAGGCCAGTTCTTCTTCTGCCTGCTTGAAGCCAGGTGCGCAAGCCTCTCCTTCTTCGACGGGTTCACCTGTTTCTCTGTCATAACAGTTTCCATTCACACCAACATACTTTTCATTGGCGAAGTTCCCATCCCGGGTGATCATCATTTCTCGGCGATTTTCACTGAAAAGATCCTGCCCGAATTGAACAGGGTTTTCGTCTTTAACCCCGAGAAGGTTCATAAGTGTCGGACGCAGGTCAATCTGTCCACCAACGGTGTCATTTTCCTGCGGTTCAATGCCTTCTCCTAAAATAAGAAGAGGCACCCGCTGCAATTGGAACTGTTCGTAATCATTGATGTCTTTATCAAGGTACTCTCCCATTGCCTGCTTATGGTTTTCGGAAATACCGAAGTGGTCCCCATAAATGACAAGAACGGTATCATCATAAAGATCGGATTTCTTAAATTCCTCGACGAATTGTTTCAGCGCTTCGTCCTGATAACGGATCGTCTGGAAATAACGGTTTAAAGTTTCACTGGACGTATTACCTTCTTCTACAAACTTCTTCTCTTCAGGCAACGTGAACGGATGGTGGTTGGTCAGCGAAATCATTTTGTTGTAAAACGGCTGTTCCAACTGTTCCATCTTATCTAAAGAGTCACTGAAGAAATACTCATCCAGGTAACCCCATCCATAAGACTTCTCTTCGGTTACGTTGAAATCTTTTTTGGAGAAGTATTCGTCATATCCAAGAGAATCGTACATGACGTTACGGTTCCAGAATGTTTCATCATTGGCGTGCATGGTTGAGGTGAAGTATCCTTTTTCACCCAATACTTCAGGAGTCGCTTGGTATTCGTTTCCTGAGTGAGTGAAGAAAGCTGCTCCCCGGTTCAGTCCATACAATGAATTATCAAGTAAGAATTCAGAGTCAGACGTACGGCCTTGTTTAACCTGGTGATAGAAGTTGCTGAAGTAAGCCCCTTCCTCCTTCAGATCGTTGAAATACGGCGTCAATTCTTTTCCGTTAACCGTATTGTCGACAACAAAGGTCTGCGTACTTTCAAGGGACAACGCAATGACGTTTTTCCCTTCCGCTACTCCTGTCATCTCACTGTTTGGTTTTGTTTTATGTTCATTGATATAGTTCAACACCGGCGATAGTTCGTTACTGTCGGCAAATGTCTTCTTCGCCTCCGTTTGTCCCTGTAGGACAATATCATAAGCGTGGAAGTTGAGAACACCGATATACTTCACGAGCATGTTGCGGTCAAAAGCACGTTCTAATAGTTGCGTACGTTCTGTCGTCGCCCAGCCTAAGTTCACAAGGAACAGAGGAATCGCGATAACCGCCAAAATCAGACCTTCTTTTCGTTTCGGCATGAAACTTTGGAAGCGTTCCGGTTTCAGATAAAAAAGAAGGAACGCGGCAATCAATACATCGACAAACAAGAATACGTCTGTCGCAGATAGAATTTTAGTGATACTTCCTCCCATGCCAGCAAGGTTCGCCGCTTGTCCTAACATCGGAATCGTCAGGAAGTCACTGTATTCTCTGTAGAACAGAACATTTACATATAATAGAAGGGATCCAAAGATATATGTGGCAAGCAGCCCTTTACGACCTGCAAGCATAATCCCTACCCCGAATAAAAGAAAAATACTGCTCAATGGATTAAAAGCCAGAATTGCCGCTTCATTGGCGTTTTCAATATCAAGCGTGAAAATTCCGCCTTGAATGAAGTACATCTTTGCCCAGAAGATCGCCATGACGGCAGCATAAATCATTATTTTCTTTTTAAACGCGGGCTCTTTCATTTTCATTTTGAATTTTGAAAGCATGATCAAACCTCCGTTGATTTAACCTTTATCAAATTTTTCATCCGTTTTTTCATCATTCATTAAGTCTCGTATACTATCATTTTTTCAAATTGTTGTAAATGATGACGAAATCCATCATAACACATGTCTGATAGAAATATACCATTATCATAAAACTGTTAAACTCATTTAAAGAGATGACATAACCGTTACATAGTAGTTAAAATACAGACAAAAAATCCCATCCATAGTTAAGAACTCAGATGGGATTTCCTAATAATTTTTTATAAATGGGTACTACCTCCCCACTAACTAAAAAACTCTCTAACTTTCCCCAGTGTTTTTACATGTTCTGAAAATGATTCGTGAAAAGCCACATGCCCATCAGGACGAATGAGAAGGGTATGCCCTTTCTCCATACCAAGCTTATTACCTAAATGCCTGTGCACGTCATAAATAATCGGAAGCTCATCACCATCCGTCCTCACTGTTCCTCCTTTAGCAACAAGGAAAACCTTGATAAGTTCTCCATACGTTTCTTGTACCTTTTTGGAAAAGCTGTACGATTCATTGATGAAGGATTCATCTTGTGCGTCTATATAAATGAAGCAAATGTATCCATACCTCCGGATTAAAGGATACACACTTTTATCATGGGAACCATCAAAGAATAAATGGTGATCCGGCACCCGTTCTCCCGCACGTATGGCTCCCTTAGACAGAGAAGAGTCTTGCAGAGACTTGTTTTTAGAGGTTTCTTCATATTCGTTGTAAATATTGGAAAGGTGATTGGCAATCTTCTTTTGCACCCAGTCCTGCGTCAATGCCGCTTTGCCCGCCCAATTCCGCATTTTCCCCTGAGCCCCTTGAAGGTCAATGATTTTAAGCATGCGCGAAGTCTCTTTCAGTACATCCAACCCAATGGGAGCGCGTTCGTGATGGTAGCTGTCGAGAAAAGCATCATCCGCATGGCCGTTAAGCACGGCATCCAGCTTCCAGACGATATTTGCTGCATCCTGCAGACCCAGATTCATCCCCTGGCCGCCAATCGGATTATGGATATGTGCCGCATCCCCTACGAAGAAAACGTTCCCCTCCCTGTAGTTCGGCACCTGACGATGGGCGGTCCCGAAGTATGAGAGCCATTTGGGGTTCTCTACTTGGTAAGGTTCTGTTAAAACTGTATCCAAATGCTCCTGCAAATCTTGCAAAGACAAATCATCCTGGTGAGGGAGTCCTTGTTCGGCTCGATTCATTCCAACTACCCGGTAGCTGCCATCTTTATATGGAAAGAAAGCAACCGCACCACGATCATTCAAATGCATGTTAATATAAATTTCATTCAGAGCAGGTACATCAACATCCCCAAGGAAAAAGGTGTATCCTTCATCTTCCCCTTCAAAAGGAACATTCAAGTCCTGACGAACCTTACTATGTGCACCATCGCAAGCGAGAAGGTATTTGGCGACATACCTCTTCAACTCCCCGTTATGTTTCGCAGTGACATACACTCCTTCGTCCGATTCCATGACTTCCACGACTTCATGTTCCCTGTCGGCACTCCCCCCTAATGAGGAAAGGTGGTCTTCTAATATACTCTCGGTCTCACTTTGAGGAATAATAAGCAGGTACGGATATTGACTATCGATATGATAGAGTTCCACCACAGATGGGTTTTCTCCTCCAAGATGCAGCTTGGAACCAGGTCCCGGGTAGCCCTTTTCCAAAAATTCCTGATGAACGCCCAGAAGTTCAAACATTTCAAGCGTCCTCGCCTGAATGCCAAGAGCTTTCGAGAGATCCGATGGACGGGATCGCTTCTCTAAGCAGATATAATCCATGTTCCGTTTTTGCAGCTCATTGGCAGCCATCAGCCCAGCCGGTCCTGCTCCAATAATCAGTACGTCTGTTTCAATCACAGATGTCACCTTTTACACCCCTTTCAATCTTGCTATATAAAAAAAAGGTTTCAGTAGAAAAATAGATCCTCATTTACCTTACCCTTCTCCTTCTTACTCAACCATGTTAAGACACATTCCCAAGCTTATTTGTGCACGAAGCTATTGTTCTTCGGGGCACTTTTTTCAGGGCACGAAATTTTATATTTTCCCACCACCATAAAAAGGCAGCCTGATGGAGATCAGACTGCCTTTAAACACATTTCTATTTATTTTAAAGGGAGCGTATGGCTTCTTTTACCGGTTTCGTCCCACCAACGACTTGAAACTCTTTGCCAATCGTTGACTTATTTTCCAAAGTAGACAAAATTACACGAGCCACATCTTCACGGGGGATTTCGCCTCGTTCTACGGTTTCAGCAGCCTCTACTTGGCCACTTCCCTCATCATTAGTAAGCATACCAGGATGGATGATCGTGTAATCCAAATTCGTTCTTCTCAGCCAATCATCTGCATAGTGTTTCGCAGCGACATAAGGAGCGAATGACGAAGGAGCACCTTGTATGGCTCCACGGGTGGTATCAAACGAACTGATCATGACGTAGCGGTCCACGCCTTTTTGTTTCGCAGCTTCTATCGTTTTTACTGCAGCATCCAGATCGATCAGAACGGTCTTATCAGCTCCCGTATTCGGACCTGAACCAGCTGTGAACACGACGGCATCTACACCATTATAAGCTTCAGCTATTGTGTTTGTATCCTCTTCAAGATCCACTAAGACTGTTTCCGCCCCAAGCTCCTTGAAATAAGAAGCTTGTTCTTCTTTACGGATCATGGCTTTCGCTTCCATTCCATCCGTTTCTTGAATAAATTGGACGAGATGTTTCCCTACTTGACCATTTGCACCTACCACAAGTACTTTCATTTTCTTCATCCTTTCTATGCCTCTTGATGGAGTAATTCTTAGTCCTACCTTAAATGTTACCCAAATGGACAGAAAGAAAACCGACAATGCTTACACAATCATGCGTGAATGACGTCTCCCTCTATCTTTTCAGAACCACAACTAAGAGACTATTTTAGTTCAAGAAAGGTTACAGGTGGCTGGAACGGGTATGGACCTACTAACGGAAAATTAAAGGAGGATCATCATTATGAATCGAAGAATCATAGGCGGTGTTTTTTCAAAAGTAGGACAAGCAGAAAAAGCGATTACGGATTTACAGCATCATGGATATGGCTCAAACGACATCTCTGTTTTTGCAAGAGACAAAAGCAAAGTCAATGTGCTGGAAGAAGAAATGGATACATCGGTCACATCTAATCACAGCGGCCGGGGTAAAAAAGCTGGAAAAGGCGCAGGTCTAGGGGCATTATCTGGCGGTGCCTTAGGTGGTATTGGTGGACTCATTGCAGGATTAGGTCTCCTTGCCATCCCTGGAATCGGACAAATTGCTGCCGCAGGACCCATTGCTGCCGCTCTTACAGGAGCAGGTGTAGGCGCTGGCGGTGGTGGAATCGTAGGTGCTCTTGTCGGAGCAGGTATGTCTGAGAAAGATGCGCATCAGTACGAAAACCATTTGAAAGATGGAAAAATCATCGTCATCGTTGAAGCGACGGAAAAATTGCAGGATAAAGTTTACCGGACGTTCCTCTCCAACAAAACAGAAAACTCGTCCATGTACCCGAACGACTACCAGAACCATGACCACTCCACTCGGCATGATTCTGTTACAGGAGACTATGATCACTCTAAACGCCAGGATTCCATTTCGGGTGAGGATGAACACTCTACCACTCATGATTCGGTCTCAAGAGAACATGACCATCGAAGTAAAACAGATGTCGTGAAAGAAAAATCATATGCCAGTCATTCAGCTGACCATTCTACCCCTTCTTCAAACGAAACACGTTCCCGAACGGAGGAAAGACACCGCTCCACCAAACACAAATAATCCGCAATTGAGTTTTTTGGCATTAAAATTTTTGAACCTTTTCCTCCTATATGTCCGTATAATCAAGGGAAGGAGGAGATCCGCATGTTCAAGAAATTATTAGCAAGTGTTGGCGTAGGTGCTGCCAAGGTGGATACACAATTAGAAAAAGACCAATTCATTCCAGGGGAAACGGTCCATGGGAAAGTGGTCATCCAGGGAGGAGACGTCGAGCAATCCATCGACTCCATCCATATCTTCCTCATGACCGAGGCCATCCGTGAAGTGGATGATAAGAAAGTGAAAGAAAAAGTGGCTTTACAGAAGTACCCAATCGCCGGTCAGGAGACCATTAAAGAAGGGGAAACGAAAGAAATCCCATTCTCTCTTCAGCTGCCTTACCATGTCCCTGCTTCACACGGAAGACTTCCGATCTGGTTCGAAACAGGGCTCGACATCCCGATGGCACTTGATCCGGAGGACCGGGATCCTATTAAAATTGCCCCGCATCCATACATTAACCAAGTACTGCAGGCGTTAGAAAACCATTTAGGTTTTCATTTAAGAAAAGTGGAAATGGAATACTCCAAACGTTTTGGATACGTCCAGGAATTTGAATTCGCCCCTGGTGGAGAATACCGTTCTTATTTGGATGAACTGGAAGCCATCTTCTTCCTGCATGAGAACCGCATCGATGTCATGCTTGAAGTTGACCGACGTGCACGTGGTCTCGGTGGGTTGTTTGCAGAAGCTCTGGAAATGGACGAAAGCCGCGCGAAAGTAACGTTCACCGACCAGGAACTGAATGGTTCACTGGAAAGCGTTGCCCGTAAGTTGCAGCAGACCATTGATCAATATAAAAAATAAGAACAGCGGATCCTCACCAACCTTCAGCGAGGATCCGCTTTTTCTCGTTCAATCTATTATGGTGGAACACCAGATTATGATTGTTCACTTTCAGGATGGTATGTTTTTGTCCGGAGAATGAGGACAGTAAAGAAGAGACCACCAAAGATAAAACCTGCTCTCAACAACGGATGAGAGGTGATATAGAAAGCTGAAAATAAGAAGGAAAACCAAATCATGATGAGCAGTGATACCTTTGCACGAACAGGAATCCCACGGCCGGCTTTATAGTTTTTGATATAAGACCCGAACCATTTATTCGACATCAGCCAGTTGTACAGACGGTCTGAACTCCGCACATAACAAGCTCCCGTCAACAGTAAAAAGGGGGTCGTTGGAACAAGGGGAAGCACAATCCCCAACACGCCCAGTACAAGGGATATACTTCCAATCACGATTAATAGAACTCTTACCATTTGTTTCATAGACGATCTCCTCAATGCATCATTACGCCTTTGCTCTTCCACAGATCCAGACAGCAAAAGCTTTCTCTCCTCCTCAGCTTACTCCAGATTCTCCTCATCGTTCAACCGATGACATTCCATTTATCCTAACTGGGATGTTTTATGAAAAATTCCCAAGGGTAAACACCTTCTGTTTGTCCGCATTTCACATAAATGAACTCTATCAAATGATCCTAACAGAAGGAGGACTTACAATGGTCGTATCTGGAAAAGTCCATTATAAACATCATCAGATTGATTTTGAAGTCAGGATGAACCATGAAGACATAAAAGAAGGCGAAATTGCCTCTGAGGAAGCAAAGCATGCATTGATCCATGCCATCAACCGGAAATTCCGAGTGAAATATCCTCTCTCCAGCACGATCGATCCCGTCCATGTCCGTCAACTTTAACATTCCCCTTCCTAAAAAAAGAGGCCGAACCACAGAATGGTTGGACCTCTTTTTTTAACCTCTATATTTGATTGTTAATCCTTTTAAGAAATTCCTGGCATACTGATCACCGAACTGTCGATAATTCTTATGCCCTTCTTTCCTTAATAAACCGCTGAGTTCCCCTTTGGTGATTCTCACATCCGCTGCCTCCAGGATCTCAATAACATCCTCATTCGTCAGCTTCAGGGCAATTTTCACTTTTTTCAGCATGACATTATTCACACTGGAATAATTCTTAATTGAACGATCCGGTTTATTCGGCTGACCAGGCTTAGACGGCTGCGGCCCCCGCTCGAATGTAATGAATCCGTTTAAAAAGGACTCCAGCATGCTGTTGGTGCACTTGATGTGATCTTCATCTTCATAAACTTCATCATCTTCGGCATCATAACTATCTTCTGACTTGGTGAGAACCTTTTGAACTTCTTCTTTCGTAAGATCCACGCCACCAAGCCTGAATATTTCAATCATGTCTTGATCTTTGATATCAAGGGCGTATCGTAAGCGGATCAGTATATCATTATTATCCATTGAAAAGAGCCTCCTATCCTATTTCCTCTGTACACTGAATTCAGTTCAGTGATGCGATTAAGGTCTAATCATAACATGTTCAAGTACTTGATAGTTTAACCGAACAGGAAAAGTTTAAGCAAGGATAGAAAGGACCTGGCGGGTTCGTGCTTCATCAATTAACCTCACTTAGCCCATCCATCCAGGATTAAATATTATAGGAGGGAATGACTTTCTCATAAATAAAGACGGCTTCGCACGGTTCCTCTTGTTTCCTAACAGGAAAATCATAATAACTCTTGGATTTGACTAGCAAAATGCTCCCCATCTACTAATCTCTTTCCGCCCCCTTGAACGAAATTCGGTTTACCTCCGCCTTTTCCTTCAATGAGTGTCATCGCCTGTTTAGCGACCTCGTTCATATTCCGATCGATGTCTGCTCCGCGCGCAAGAACAAACTGCAGCTGGTCTTCCTGCTCACTGATGAGAATCAAATAAGCGGAGGGAGCTTCTTCTACAATCATTTTACCCAGAGACTGAAGCATCTTGATCGGACGATTACTGAATACGCGCCGGATCACTGACTGTTCTTTGGACGCTGATAGGATTTCCTGTGCTTCATAGTAAAGGAGTTGTTCCTCCAACTCAGCAATTTTCTTATCCTTTTCCTTGCTTGCCTTGATCAGCTCACCTACTTCATCGACAAGCTTTTGTTCCGGCTTCGGAACGATTCGCTTCATTTCCGACAGCACGTGATGCTTCTGACCAAGCTTTTGCAAAACCCGATGACCACACACGAATTCCAAGCGGACCTGGTTTTTATTTTTGGTCCAGCCTAAAAACTTGGCAGCCATGACCTCGCCGGTTGAATGAGGATGCGTACCGCCACAGCCGTTGTAATCCACCTCCGGGATGATGACAAGACGCACATCTCCTTGAACAGCAAGCTTTTTGCGAAGTGGATATTCTACAGCTTCCTCAACAGACAACCATTTCGTTTCAATCGGATCGTTTGAACGAATGATTTGATTTACCTGACCCTCTGCATTTTCCAACATTTCATCAGTCAGTTTCTCCGTATCTAAATCAATCGTCACCGTATCTTTGCCTAAATGAAAGCTTGTGGTCGGGATATTGAACTGATCGTCGAAGACAGCTGAAATGATATGCTGGCCACTATGCTGCTGCATGTGGTCGAGTCGGCGCTCACGATTGATCTTCCCATGTACCCCTTCTTTGTTAGCAATCTCTTCTTTTATGTAATGACGCACTTCGCCATCCACTTCTTCGACATTGAATACCGCCACACCATTCAATGTCCCTTCGTCGTTTGGCTGGCCGCCGCCTGTCGGATAAAACGCGGTTTCTTCGAGAACAACGTACAAACCACGTTCATCTTCATCTGTTCTGGTCACCTTTGAGTCAAAATTCATCATATAGACATCTTCATAGTACAGCTTTCGCGTCATTAGGCGTTCCTCCTCTTCATACTTAAGGGTATCGTAACACGCATAGGAGATCGATTCCTCTATTCCATCCCCTATATAGAAAAAGAAAAGGCCAGCGCCTGAAACGCTTGCCCACTTTCTCTTTTATATTGACAACCTTCCTGACAACTCATACATGCCTTCATCAATCTGAGCGGTTTTAGAAAAGATGTCATCAAATGCATAGCTCACAGGCGTATGGTTTTCCAGACCGACGACTCTGCCTGATTTCTCTGCAAGAAGCAGTTCCACCGCATGAGCGCCTAATCGACTCGCCAACACCCGGTCTCTTGCGGTAGGAGCACCACCCCGCTGGGTGTGGCCTAATACCGTAACACGTGATTCAATCCCTGCTTCTTCTTTTAACTTTTTATTGAGATCGATTCCACTCACACCACTACCCTCGGCTACAATAATGATGCTGTATCTTTTATCTCGTGAAGGTCCCTCTTTAATTTGATTCACAATGGTCTCTAAGTCTTCTTTTTTTTCAGGTACTAAAATGTTCTCAGCACCTCCGGCAAGGCCTGACCATAAAGCGAGATTTCCTGTGTCTTTTCCCATCACTTCAATAATCGATGATTTTTCATGGGAAGACGCCGTATCGCGAATGCGATCAATATAATCAATGATTGTATTTAGTCCTGTATCAAAACCGACAGCCTCAGTCACGCCCGGGATGTCGTTATCAATGGTGGCAGGTACTCCCATACATGGAAAGTTCTTTTTTTGTAAAGCAGCAGCAACCGCTAAGGCTTCCTTACCGCCAATTACAACTAAGGAATCGATTCCTTGTTTTTGTAAGTTCTTAATGGCTTTCTCCTGACCTGCATCCGTGTGAATTTCATCACATGTGTAGGCTTGCAGGATCGTGCCTCCACGTTGAATAATAGAGCCCACGGAGGATGCATCCATTATCTCGAGGTTGTCATTAAACAGACCTTTAAAACCATACTTGATTCCAACCATTTCAACGCCTTCATAGATTCCTGACCTTACGACTGATCGTATGGCTGCATTCATTCCCGGAGCATCTGCCCCGCTCGTCAACACACCGATTCTATCCATCTTCATCACTCACTTTCCTACGAATCAACACTATATATTCTATACCCTTCCAATGTCTGCCACAAGTAGACCTCCTTCACCAGGAAGAGATGCCCCCACGTTTTCAGGAGAGTACCAACACGTCCAGCCATAGAATAACCTTATCCCAAACCGTTCATAATGAAACTAATGACAGGTAAAGGAGGGATTAGGAATGAAATCGAAGGCCCAAGTTTCCAAAGAAAAAAGAAGTACCTTAACAAAAACACAAGAAGTTAGATTCCAGAAAGAATTCAAACGAGCAAATAAAATAGTAGAAAACACAAGAATGAAGTAATGGTGCTTCAGATCCCCTTTCTGTCATAAGAAAAACACCGGGTATGGTCAAATGTGCGCCATGCCCGGTGTTTCATTATGTTTAGAGAGTAACTCTCCATTTTTATCTATATTGTTTTCTCCTCACCCACATCGTTGCTGCCCATTTTTCTCCACTGGTGACTGGTGATCCGCCATGGAGCGTGCGCTCATTGATTTCAGGGTCGGAATAAAAATATTCGAAGTAGATGCCCATGCCTTTTTGAGGAGAAACAGCTAAATTCATATGTGGGAAGTACGTTTCCCCACCCTCTTCGACATCGTTCAAATAAAGAACAAGCGTACTGATCCTCGGATTGTTCTTCGCCTGGACCTTCGATTTGAAATAATCATAATGGGCTTTATATTCCTGGCCTTGTTTATAATTCAAGATGTGAAGTCCTTCTCCATGTTCAACGGGTACATTCATGATGTGCGCCAACCGCTTCTCAATTCGGGTAGTGATATCATCCTCCGGCAGAAATGTGCTGCTGCTTGTACGGATGTCACTCACTTCATGACGCGAGCCGATTTTTGAGCGGTTCATCCGATTTTGAGAAAGACGGATAAGCTCATCACATTCAGCATCACTGATGACGTTTCCTAAAATAGCAATCTTAGGGTCTTCCATTTTGGCAATAATCGCAATCTCACGGTCTTCCGTCATAATCCTGTTTCCCTTGTGGTCAAAAATGGAAGCTTCTTTCACTGTTAATGTCAACTTTTCATCAACCTCTTCTTATTTTTATAAGACGTTTTCAAAGAAACGTATATCCAGGAAGAAGATTGGATATTAGAAATATATTACCACCTTTTTATGATTTATTCTTTAAGTTTTTATGAAAATTACAAAATTGTTCACAAATGATAAAAGTTTACTATTTTTGTTTGTCTGACCCCCATATGATGGCTGATTCTATAAAAAAACACTACCTCTTTCACATTGGAAAGAAGTAGTGTTTCCCGCTCCCCTATATGAATAAGGAGATGGGTAAGGCACTACTGCATCTTTTTACTTTGTTGAAGAAGTTTGGATTCTCCTGTCCTTTCCCATTCCTCTACTGTTTCATAGGCTTTTTCAGGAGTATATCCCTTCCCTACAAGCAATCCCATCAAAATAAATTCTTGAAGGATATGGGTAGCATTGATTCCTCTTTTCACATCTTCCAACCCTTCATTCACCAAAAATTCCGTGTACCTCACCCATTCGTCCGGGGTCTTTCCATAGACAACGGTACTCCCATTCCCTTCACTGTTTTCTCCCTCCGCTGCCATGGCATCTGCCTTGGTCGCATGAACCGTCCCGAATGGATGATTGGGTGGAGCGTATATCGAATAAAGTTTCAGTGGCGTATTCCCTGTATTGGTTACATTATGCCATGTTCCAGCAGGGACGATGATGGCGTCATCATCATAGACGTTTCTTTCAAAACTTAGATTGTTTTTACGGTCGCCCATTTGCGCCATTCCCTGCCCCTGTTCAATACGCAGGAACTGATCGACATTTGGATGCACTTCCAACCCAATATCTCCGCCCGGGGGAATACTCATTAAAGTTACCTGTAAGTTTGATCCCGACCATAAAGCCGTCCGGTAGTTTTGGTTTTGCTTCGTTGCTTCATTGATATTGATGACGAATGGATTAGAGCCATAATCTGTTAGCATCACCCGGTCATAATAGCCATATGGTTGGTTAGGTGCAGACCAATATCCTGCAGAATTCCTGTAACCATAACCTGGCTGGTTTAAGTAATATGGATGCGTATAGGGTCCAACATACATTTTCTCAAATCCCTTCCCATATGTTGTTTTATCCTATGTATGGAATACGTGGAGTGTCCTTGAAGCACGTTTTTGGCATAAAACAACATTTTTCTGATCCACACGGACACCCCTCCAGAGAAATAAGACAATCTGATTGTTTTCATAAAAAAAAGCCTGCCTCTTTGTGTGATTGCGTACACACCTGGAGAGGCAAGCAGGACTACATATGTCTACCTTTTTTCTGCGGCTTTCTTATTAAAGTCGAACTTAATCTTATAGTCTTCATCCAATGTCAAAGCGGTACTGAACGGTTTCTTTCCTTTAAATCCTTTTAAGACCTTCGTCCGTTTTTTCTCGCACAGGGTTTTGATCATATTGGCTGTCAGCGTTTTTCCGGCTAATCTTTTCGGAAAACTCACCTTGCAGCCTTTTTTATATTCAGAACATGCGTAAAATTTGTACCGGTCCATAATCGAACCTGTCTGACATGCCGGGCATTTGGCGATTGGTGTATTCCATTTTTTCTTTTCCCCCGTATTCCGGATCTGAACCTGTTGAATGGAATCAGGAGTCTCCTGGATCAGCTTTTCAATAAACTGACTCGTCTGTTTGATGAACGTTTGCTTCGATCCTTCTCCGCTGCCGATTTTCTTCAAATACGATTCCCACTTCGCAGTCATGGACGGGCTCGATAACAGCGTCCCTTCGATAACTTCACACAGTGTGATGCCTTTAGCCGTGACGTAGACGTTGTTCTTCTTCACTTCAATGTATTTTTGTGCTTTGATCGTTTCAATGATGCTTGAGCGGGTCGCTTCGGTTCCGAGACCTTCGACTTCCTTCAGGATTTCCACGTCTTCCTCGTCATCCATGAGCTTTCCACACGTTTTCATCATGTTGATCAGCTGACCTTCGGTGTAAGGTTTCGGAGGCTGTGTCATGCTTTCTTTTATATGAAGGCGCGCACCCACCTCTTCTCCTTTTTGAACATTCGGAAGCAGCGCATCTTTTTCCTGTTTGGCTTTGGATGGCTTAGGAAAAAGCTCTTTCCAACCCTGGTGCACTTCTCTCCGCCCTGTTGATTTAAAAGGAAGCTCATGAACGTGTGTGAAAATCGTCGTCTCTTCATAGACGTGATCATTATGGAACATCGCAAGTGTCGTCGCGAGCACCTCTGTATAGATGTTGCGTTCCTCACGGCTCAGCCCATTCAGTTTCTTTTCCGTCGGAATGGACTTTGTCGGGATGATGGCATAGTGCTCCTGAACCTTCTTGCTGTCCACATACCGCTTCCTCGGTTTTAAAGAGATCGGGGTGAAAGAAGCGTTCATCGTATCCTGATAGGCCTTCAGGTTGTTTACTAAATAGGAGAACTCGCTTTCGGTAATGTAATTACAGTCGGTCCTCGGATAGGAGACAAGCTTTTTCTCATAGAGCTTTTGCATCGTCTTCAACACTTGCGAGGGTGTGTACTTCCAGCGTCTGTTCGCAACACTCTGCAACGTGGATAGCGAATGCAGTTTCGGTGATTTTTGATGTTTTGTCTTTTTGTCTACACGCTGGATTAACCCCTGGTGGTCGGTCTTTTCCTTCAAGCCATGCTTGTCCATAAGCTCCTGGACCTTGGCTTTATCCTTTTCCTTGATCTCAGCGAGACCCTTATAGGAACCTGCGTCTGATTGAAAAAGTCCCTCGATTTGGTAGAAAGGCTCAGATACAAAGTTCTCTATCTCCTTGTGCCTCTGGTAAATCAAGTAGACGGTTGGCGATTGCACTCGACCGATCGTTAAGTAGCTTCCGAACCCTTTCTTCTGCAAATGCAGAGTGAATAGACGGCTCGCGTTGATCCCTACCATCCAATCACTGATCTGACGTGCTTTCGCTTCATCAAACATACGTAAATCTTTTTCATTGTTTCGTAGATTGCTAAATCCTTTACGCACTTCGTCCTTCTCAAGAGAGTTGATCCAGAGGCGTCGAACCGGCTTCCCTTTCACCCCTGTTAAACGAAGGATACTATAGAAAATATTCGACCCTTCCCGGTCGACATCGGCCGCATTTACAAGGACGTCGGCCTGCTGGAACAGACGCTTGACCTCTTTAAACTGCTCCCACTTCCCTTTGGATACTTTTTCAAGAAATCGGTCAGGAACAATCGGCAGCTGATCAAGCTTCCATCGCTTCCACTCCGGCTTATAGTCGTGCGGTTCTTTCAATTCCACCAGATGACCAACGCCCCACGTGATCGTCGCCCCGTTCGGGAAAATATCATCCGGTTTGAGTACAATATACGTTTTCGTTTTTTCCTGTATTGTAAAAGCCTCTGCATATGCTTTTGCCTGAGAGGGTTTTTCGGCTAAGATGACCACTCGCGTCATGGTCTCCCACTCCCTTCATTGAACCCCAAGAGTACTATGGGATGAACTGTAAATCAAGGATTGGTGTCGTTCTTTTATACTTGGTAGTAGGGTGCGGGACCTTTGGGGCGGGGTGCTCTCCGTTTGGCGCGGCTCGCTCTCCTTTGGCGCGACTCGCTATTCCTTTGGCGCGACTCCCCCTCTTATTGGATTAGCACTCTAATAGGAACCTTGCTTTTTTAGTAGAACCACTTTTCCCCTTACAATAAGCGCTCAATAATCGATACACCACATGTCTTGAACCTACCTTTAAAAAATCTCTAGCTTCTTTATTGCTAATTGTTTTGGCAACAAGCACAGCATATTCTTTCAAGGCTTGTTCATGAGCAAGAAAAGAGTGATGAGAACAACCTGAACATACCCATTTCATTTTTGTTCTTTTCATTGAATACTTTCCACATGTCGGGCACCTGACTCCTTTGATCAAATCCGAATAACTCAAGTTGAAACGTTTCATGTAATCCGGCACATGATCCTGGTGGGATTCTGTCAGCGCTTGGCCAATTCGTAACAGCTCTTCCTTCTTGAATCTCTTCCCCTGATGCATATCCTTTTTCTTTTCCAACGCATCCACGAGAGAGGAAGCGCGTATGACTTTTTCATAGATCCGAGAGTCTGAGGAGTCAAATTCGAGTGTACATCGACGATTCGTGAATACCACCAGGAAGTCGATGGGGATACGAATCCTTAGCTGCCGCCATAACCATTCATCTAATAAACGCTTCTGCCGTTCCGCCTGCTCTACAGGATCCTGAAACCCTTCCGTGTCGCGACGCATTTCCTTTTTTTCACGATGGATAGAGATCTGACCGATCATATTTTTTGCTTCAAGAATCAGAAGGAAGGAAGGGAACAAGATAACCGTGTCGATTTGAAAAAAGTGGTGCCTGTCATGCAGCCGCAGGTTGTGAAGGATGTGATGAGGGCCTTTCAAATAATCGAGGTGAAAATCAAGGGACTGTTCGCCATTCCAGCCGGCTTTCATTGCCGAGAGGGTCTCTTCTACTTGGGGGACAGCGGGGTGATGAGGCTTGAGACGGTGCTTTAGTATTTCCAAATGGACAATATCAGGAGGGATGATGCGGGGTTTTATGATCATAAGTGTACTCCTTTCCCCTCTATTAAAGTCGAACGCCCCTTTTTTGTCCAGAAAAAAGAGACCAGCCCAGTGGTGGACTGATCTCTATAAGTCTTCTATTTAAAAATCAACATCCTGCCCATAATAAGCGGCGACAAAGAGTTTCTTCATTTCTTCTACGGATGTTTCACGCGGGTTCGTTCCTGTACACGGATCTTCTACGGCGTTTTCAGCCATTGTATCGACATGTTCTTTGAATAATTCTTCGGAGACACCAAATTCCTGCAGTGTATTCGGTACATCCATTTCACGATTCAACTCGCGGACCCATTCAATGAGAGCATCGACGAGTTCCTGATCATTCTGCCCTTCCAAACCGATTCTTTTTGCTAGGGCAGCAAAACGATCTTCGACAACACTTCTGTTGAACTGGATGACATAAGGGAGATAGATCGCATTGGCACAGCCGTGCGGTACTCCAAAGGTCGGGCCACTCTTATGCGCCAGGCTGTGTACATTGCCTAATACCGCATTGGAGAAGGCCATACCAGCCATCGCCTGAGCATAATGGACTTTTTCACGACTTTCTTTATCTCCTTTATAGGAGGAAAGAAGGTGTTCTTTCAATATTTCAGCCGCTTCTTTTGCAAGCGCATCTGTAAATGTCGTGCGTGGTTTCGCTACATACGCTTCAATGCTGTGGGTGACCGCATCCATACCACTGTATGCTGTCACACGTTTCGGCATGGATTCAACCATGACAGGGTCGATGATGGCGAAATCGGGTGTCAGTTCAAAGCTGGCTAACGGATATTTCACGCCTGTTTCTGAATCGGTGATGACAGACAGGTTGGAGATCTCGGATGCTGTCCCACTTGTCGTAGGAATACCGATGAATCTCGCCTTGGAACGAAGTTCAGGCAGCTCAAACGGTTTGGTCGCATCTTCAAAACTGAGGTTCGGATGTTCATAGAACAACCAGAAGGCTTTAGCTGCATCCATCGGGGAGCCGCCGCCGATTCCAATGATCCAATCAGGTTCAAAACTCATCACCGTATCCAGATGTTCTTGCACAAGATTTGTGGAAGGCTCTTCTTTTATTCCTTCAATAAGCTTGGTTTCTATATTCGCTTCTGCTAGATTTTTTTCAATCGTTTCCAGGTTCCCGTTTTCTTTGACGGAACCTCCACCAATCACAAGTAAGGCTTTCTTTCCTTCTACAGATTTCAATATATCAAGAGCATTTTCACTAAAATAAATATCGCGTGGAATTGTAAAACGGTTCATGAAATCTCCTCCTACTTTTTGGTTACATTCGGGAATATTGCCGCTTTCCTTTTTCATCAAACCATTCAGTAGTTTTCAACATTGAATTCAGTCCATTTGTAACCCCTTATTTAGTGAGAAAGCACTAGTAAACTATATGTTTATACTCCAGGGCCCATTTGCGGAACTCCTATCCGATCCAGGGATCCTGCCGGGCAGGATTTAAGCCAATGTATTTGGCTTATGATAAGATATGTAAGGTTAACACTTTGATCTAAGAATGGAGCATCCTTATGGTACAAATCGCAAAACGAGGATACACCTTATTTATCAGCTTGTATGTCCTCATGCATTTTGTCGTTTATTTTATAGGTGGAGACATGCTTTCCACCACTCTTTCCTTATTCGGTTTAGCGGCCTTTGTACTGGGTTACTTCTTCCTGCCGGTGAAACAGGCAGCGATTTCCCTTTTGCTGCTCATCATTGCCTTAATTGTTCATATTTCTGCCGGGACCTCACTTATTGAAGGGACCGTATCCGGATTTACCGTGATGAGCGGACTGATCGCGCTCTTACTGATCGTCCCTACCATCAGCTGGGTACTGGAGGAAAAGCCTTATATCGAATCGGTCATCAATTTCGCTCAAAACCTCCTGAATACAAGTCGGAAGTTCTATTTCGGAATGATGGTGATCACTCAGATCATTTCCTACTTTTTATTATTCGGTTCCATCCCGATGGTCTACAGCATGATCAACGACTTTTTGAGCAATCAAAAAGGAGAGGTCTGGGAGAATTATAAGGGAACGGCCCTGTTACGTGCGTTTTCCTTAACGACGATGTGGGTTGTCAGCATTCCAAGCTTTATTTTTGCCGTCGATGCCCTTGGAGCATCCTTAGGCTTATCCATCTTACAGGGTTTCTTCATCTCATTTGCTGGAATCTTGTTGTCTGTCTTATTCTCTTATTATCAAGAACGCCACTATGGCGTGGATCTAACAGCAGGCATCCAGGAACAGCTTAAGAAGATTGCCGACCAAAAGAAACAAGATACGAAAGGAAACCGTGATGCTCTGGAATTCGGCTTTCTTTTCGTGACGTTATTCGGGTCGATCTTTCTGCTTAATGCGCTTTGGGAGGTACAGCTTCTGCTCATTATCCCTATCGTAATCGTGGCCTGGGTCATTCTCTACTTCCTCATTCGTAAGAGAAGCAGCGCGATTACCGAGAACGGAAAAATCTATGTAGCTAAAAGCATTCCCAACAAAGCTCAGCAGTTTTCAATTTTATTAGCCGCCGGGTTTCTGATCAACGCGGTGAATCAGTCGGGATATGGCGAGTACATCATCGATGGTCTCTTTTACGTAACGGACGCCGTACCGTTCCTGAACTTCTTATGGGTTCTTCCTTTTGTTGTGATTATCCTTGGATTCATTGGGCTTGGTCCGTTGACGGTCATCGTCCTCGTCTCAGGAATTCTGCAGGGCGTCGATCTTCCCTATCCACCGGAAATCGTGGTACTTGGAATTACATCAGGCAGCGT
This sequence comes from Halobacillus sp. HZG1, assembly GCF_035818575.1. Taxonomy (NCBI): domain Bacteria; kingdom Bacillati; phylum Bacillota; class Bacilli; order Caryophanales; family Bacillaceae; genus Halobacillus; species Halobacillus sp. HZG1. The sequence continues at coordinate 69,721 of NZ_JAYLVQ010000082.1, read as the reverse complement.
TATTTCCATTATGTTATCACCGTTGATTTTACCATCGATCATTTTGAGTTCTGTGAACAACTTGAGCATCATTAAGAACGGATTGATGTTCAACTATAAATACGCCCTGGCCTTTTATGTCATGGTGCAGATCTACCTTCAGCTTTTTGTGCTGTTTTTCTTATAAAAAAATAAACGGAAACTTATGACGGGCCTTTTCCACGGCCCGTCTTTTTTCATGATCTCTTTGTTTAGATATGTTTATTCTAGAAAGAGAAATGACAGACCGCATTGGTGAATAGGATTTAAGAGAATATGCTTAGCATTTTGTAGAAACAGGAGGGACACCATGAATACGAATGAAAGCTATATTGAAGTGGAACCGGGGATTGAACTATTCGTTCAGGAAGCCGGTACAGGAGACCCCCTTGTATTCATTCCGGGTTTTACGTTCACGACGGAAGTCTTCTCCGAGCAGGTGAAACATTTTTCAAAAACGCACCGAACCATTGTGATTGATCCCAGAAGCCATGGCCGATCCACGATGACCGTCCATGGAAATGATTACGTCACACACGGGACGGATCTACAAAAAGTGCTGAAGGAATTGAAGGTTGAGAATCCAACGCTTATCGGCTGGTCCTTCGGCTGTTTGACCGTATGGGAGTACTTTCGCCAGTTTGGAACCGATGGGATCAAGTCTGTCATGATGATCGATATGCCGCCGAAATCTTTATCATTGAAAGAAGACGAAGACTGGGTGGAGGGTCCACTTGATGACCTGGCTGCCGCCTATACGAACTTCCTCCGACACCCCAGAGGACAGCGCGAATTCATTTCGGCTTATGCCACCGGTGTAATGGTCCAACGAGAACTGACCAAAGAAGAATTGAATTGGATGGTAGAGCAGTCTTTGAAAACCCCCTACTATATCGCGGCCAACTTATTCTCTTCCGGTCTCTTTTCGGATTATCGCAAAGAAGCGGAAGAAAGCAGTGCATCCATTCCGACGCTTTTCGTTGTTGCCGAACATTGGGGAGAGACAGCGACCGTTTACCTTAACAAGTTGACGCCTTCCGCTTCGGTGAAGACTCTGGGAGGACACCTCATGTTTTGGGAGCACCATGGGAAGTTCAACCAGATGGTCGAAGAATTTTTGAGTGAGTCTCATTAATTTTTTAAGGCTTTCTACCTGGGGTTCCCAACACCACTCTTTATGAGGAGGGCCCTTTTGAAAAGGCTTGATCCAGACAAACTTTTCGTTGAGTATAGACCTGGGGTAACAAAAAACGCTCCCCTGTTAGGACGTAAGTACACACTGACCCACTCCGACATAACGGCAGAGCTATTTCTTACGCTGGGATTGACGTATGCCTATGACAAGATCACTCAGATGAGAGATGAAGTGCTTGCGGAATGGAGGATAGAAAATGGTCGTCCCTATCTCTATGTCTACGTTTATGTGGATGGACAATATGGATCTGACCAATCCGCTGTTCGAAATGCCATCTTCAGACGTGAACTACCCTTAGCCCTTGAAGCTATCAGGTATGGGGACCGGTATTTTTTTGAAGCCTATCCCGAATTGGATCATGCTCCCATTTTCATTCGTTTTGATTCCACAGATCCCCGATACAATCGCTATGAGTACTGGGGTTCCCCGAAGGATTATAAGTAGACTCTACAGGATGTCACCTGCCCAAGTCACAGATATACAGAAAAAGGTTCATCCACTGCTTTGGATGAACCTTTTTCTTGTGAAGACAGCCAGTATCGTGTATTCAGATCCTGGTTATTTTTTCAGCACTAACTTTGCCACGGATTCCACATGATATGTCTGTGGAAACATATCCACGGGCTGAATGCCTTCCACTTCATAGCCATTCTTTACTAAATATTTCATATCCCGCGCCTGTGTTTCCGGGTTACAGGACACATAAACCACTCGCTTCGGCTTAAGCTTCACAACGCTTGATAAGAAGGCTTCGTCACTACCACTTCTCGGCGGGTCCATAATTACGACGTCTGCTTTCTCCCCGCGCGCAGCCATATCGACCATGAATTCACCAGCATCCCCTTGGTAGAAGCGTGCATTGGTCACGCCATTGCGCTTCGAATTACGGATGGCATCCCGGACCGCATCCTTGTTCACCTCTACTCCAATGACTTTGCCAGCTTTGCGGCTTGCCACAAGACCGATCGTACCAATTCCGCAGTACGCATCAATCACGGTTTCGTTTCCAGTCAGATCGGCCATTTCAATCGCTTTTCCATAAAGCTTCTCCGTCTGAACAGGATTGATTTGGTAAAAGGACTTTGCTGAAATTTCAAATTCCAGCCCGCACAACGTATCTGTAATCGTTCCCTTGCCGAACAGCACTTTCTCCTGTTCGCCCAAAACAACACTTGTATCCCGTTTGTTCACATTCAACAGCATGGTCGTTATATCAGGGTGAGCTTTTCTTAAAGCTTTAACGAAGTTGTTTTTCCCCTTGAACTCAGAGGAGGCAGCAACGAGTACCACCATAACCTCTCCGCTGACTTTACCTACTTTGATCAACACATGCCGTAAGAAGCCACGTCCAGTGTCTTCGTTGTACGGCTGCATTTTCGAATTCCTCATGTAATCCTTGATGGTATCTATGATTTCGTCCGCTTTCGGATCATGAATGAGACATCGATCCATTGGAATGATTTCATGCGTGTGCTGCGCATACAGACCGCCAATGACCTGACGCTTGTGATTCAAACCGAATGTATTATGATTCTTGTTGCGGTAATCATAGGGGTGGTCCATCGTGTAAATAGGATCCGGTTTTCCAAACGGTTTCATCAATTGATCGATGGTTTCCTGCTTGAAACGGGCCTGGGCATCGTTACTCATATGCTGAAGCTGGCATCCTCCGCATTCGTAATAATATGGACAAGGTGGGTCGACTCGTTCTTCTGCAGAAGTGATGACATTCTTCACCTCTGCGTCCAAAAACTTCCCTTTTTGAACGATGTTCACCTCAGCCTTTTCACCTGGTAACAGCAAAGGGACTTCCAACTGTTTTCCCTTCCACTCGGCAAGCCCCTTCCCTTCATCAGTGAGACCTGTGCACGTGACCTGTGCGGTTATAGGTTTCTGCCCCCGTGCAGGTTTACCCTTAGAAGGTCTATTCGGTGAAGAGATCTGTTTCCCGGTCGGCCTGCCCACCTTTTTCGGTTTCTTATTCAGCTTTTTATTTCCTTGATGCTTTCGTTTACTCATAGGCACTTCCTGTCTTTGCTTATTTGCCCCTCATTATAAACTACCGGGAGCCGGCGGTAAAACAGAGAGAAGAAAAATGAGCCTCCCCCTTAGATTGGGAAGGCTCCTGGATTAACTCTTTTTGAATTTTTGAACCATAAGGAATCCGGCTGTTATCGTAAAAAAGATCAGCAGCAGACCCGTAAAACCGTTGGTGAAACCCGTACGCTCAATAGCAAATCCGAACATTGGAAAGCTGATCATAATGATAAAGCTCTCCATTAAACCGATCAATGAAAAGAAGGTGGATCTGACATTGCTTTTTAATAAGTCCTGCACAAATGAGCTGAAAATGGGTTCGAATAGACTCAACAGCTGCGCCAGGAATAGGAAGGATAGGAGAATGGCCCAGTCCATGGCAAAGATAAACAGGATGAAAAACAAAAGGAAAAGTCCTAAACCGTAATATAAGATATTGAAGAACTCAAATCGTTTTTCGACCTTGTAAGCGATTTTAGCCATGACAACACCCAATAGTCCCTCGATTGTAAATACAGCACCTACAACTACAGAAGAGTAACCTAACTGGATAAAGTATTCCTGGCCATAAAAAACGAGGATCACCATAACCGCACTCGCCAGAATAAATAACACCACAGGCTGGTGTAGGACCGAATTCTGCTTCCATACATCGATACCTAATTTAAATTGATGGACCCACTGGTTATACCATCGTCCGCCGATGTCCTCTGTCTTTTCTCGTTCCGGTTCTTTCAGTAAAAACAGAGGAATCAAGGCAAGGATGTGGGTGAAGATGGTGGAGCCATAGACCCACTCCCAGCTGATCTCTGCCATGAATCCTCCCAGGAACTTAGCAAGGCTCAAGGATAATAGAGCAAGAGCCGTCATGCTTCCAATCACCTTCGTATAATCTTTCTGCCTATTTTCATTTTTCAACGTATCATATGCAAAAGCCTGTTCCGCGCCTGAGTGGAAAGTAACCATGATTCCCATCGATAAAAAGGCGAGTGTGAACATCGAAAAAGTACCGCTGATCAACATGAACAGGCCATAAAAAAGACTGAACACATTCCCGATGACTAAGCTCACTTTCCTCCCGTACAAATCAGCAATCATTCCTGTCGGTACCTCAAACAGGACAATCGCTAAGTGAAGAAAAGCTTCCAGCAAACCAACCTGCCCGAACGTCATCCCTCTGTCTCCGAGGTAGATGACCCACAAGGCCCGGTCAAAAAACAACTGAGCAAAAAAGATATAGAAATACAGCATATAGATAGTGTGTTTTGTTTTAAACATGGTCATTCGTCCTCTCTTCTACATAAAAAAGCCACACGTGATCATTCCCGTGTGGCAGCCTCCGCTATTTAAAGGAAATCATATATACGTTCACTTTATGGAATTCAGCTAAAAAAGGACACACCTGTCCCTCTAATCGCTGATTTTCCAATAATAGACATCATGAAAAGCAGGTGCTTATCCTCACTTTTGATGTCTAAGGTGAATGCATGCATGAATTTCCCTCCTTTATGTACAAGATTGATCCCCATTATATAACGGTTCAGAACTTAAGACAACTTCATCTGGTCCAATAGCAACCCTCTGCCTTTTTTCTCTATTTCATCCGAAAGCGAATCGATCTTTTCAAAAACAGTCCATACAATAAACGACCTTTTTGTTGTATCTCTATGAAAACAATGATACTATACTATTCAGTAATAGTATGACACATTAAAACGAATTAGAACAATTAGTGTGACATAATAAAAGGGGCATAAATGCAGGAAGCTGTACATAACATCATCGCTTTCCCGCCCCTCCTCATCACTAAAAGTAAGGGAGATGGATTGTGACTACTAAAGAAATGGTGTATATCGTGTCAGATTCAGTCGGTGAAACAGCTGAATTAATGGTAAAAGCTGTGGCGAGTCAGTTTTTTGGTCAGGATGTTGAAATCCAGCACTTCTCCTATGTAGAAGATGAGCAGGATATTAATAATGTCATCACAGTGGCGAAGTATCGTCCATCCATCATCGCTTACACCATCGTCCTTCCTGATTTGAAGGAATACCTTGACCACAGGGCTGAAGAAGAACAAATCATTGCGGTGGATTTAATGTATCCGTTGATGAATGCGTTCGCTGAAAAATTCAATATGCAGCCTAATCGTCAACCGGGACAGATGAGAAAGTTGGATGAGAACTACTTTAAACGAGTGGAAGCGATTGAGTTTGCTGTGAAGTATGATGACGGACAGGAAGTCAGAGGATTGAAACAAGCCGATATTGTTCTTGTCGGAGTGTCACGAACCTCAAAGACTCCTCTTTCTATGTATCTAGCGAATAAGCAATTCAAGGTGGCCAACGTCCCACTCATCCCGGAGGTCCCGCCTCCAGAAGAACTTTTTAACATCCCTAGAAAAAAGTGCGTGGGATTGATCATCTCACCGGAAAAGTTAAATGACATTCGCAGAGAGCGATTAAAAAGACTCGGGTTAACAAACTCAGCCAGTTATGCCTCGTTGAATAGAATTTTTGAAGAATTAACATGTGCGGAAGACATCATGAAAAAGATCGGATGTCCAGTCATCGATGTCTCCAATAAAGCCATCGAAGAGACGGCCGATATCATTCTGGCCATGTTTAATAAAAGGGGGAGCTTTGCCTAATGGAAAACAATGTTGTATTCATGTTTGATCACACAGAAAGCGGCAAGAAGGAACTTCTAGGTGGAAAAGGCGCAAACTTAGCGGAAATGACCCGTATCGGTTTACCTGTCCCATATGGTTTTACGATTACGACCGCTGCCTGTAACGCGTACTATGATTCAGGTGAAGTCATTTCGCCGGAAGTCGAAGCCCAGGTATTACAATCCCTTCAAACGCTTGAATCCAAAACAGATAAACGCTTAGGTGATCCAACCAATCCGCTGCTTGTTTCGGTGCGCTCAGGTGCTGTACATTCCATGCCCGGGATGATGGATACTGTTTTGAACCTTGGCATGAATGATGAAACGGTCAAAGGAATGGCAGAACTTACGAATAACCCTCGCTTTGCCTATGACTCCTACCGCCGGTTCATTCAGATGTTCGGGAATGTTGTTCTGGATATAGAAAACTATCTTTTTGAACAACAGTTGGAAGAGATCCGTGAAGAAAAAGGGTACCACTCCGATACAGAATTGACAGCTGAAGATTGGAAGCTGGTCATCGAAGCATTCAAATCCATTGTGATCAAAAATACAAAACGAAGCTTTCCTCAGGATCCCAAAGAACAACTTTTCCTTACGATACAGGCTGTGTTTGACTCATGGAATAACCAGAGGGCTATTCTGTACCGCCGCCTGCATCAAATTCCCGGACACCTTGGGACAGCCGTCAATATTCAAAGCATGGTTTTCGGAAATATGGGGGAAGATTCCGGGACAGGCGTCGCCTTTACACGCAATCCTTCTACTGGTGAGTCCAAACTTTATGGGGAATACTTGATCAACGCACAGGGAGAAGACGTTGTGGCAGGAATTCGTACACCTCAGCCGATTGCGACGCTCAAAGATGAGATGCCGGATGTGTTTCAGCAATTGGTGGAGACCTGTCAGCTGTTAGAAGACCATTACAAAGATATGCAGGACATTGAATTCACCGTAGAACGCGGGAAGCTGTTCATCCTTCAAACACGAACAGGTAAACGAACCGCCCAGGCTGCCATTCGTATCGCAGTTGAAATGGTGAAAGAAAAAATCATGGATCAGCGTGAAGCTCTTTTACGTGTGGACCCAGATCAGCTCAACCAGCTGCTCCACCACCGCATTGATCCTGACTACAAGAGAGAAAAATTAGCGGCTGGCTTACCCGCTTCCCCTGGAGCAGCCACCGGCCAAGTCGTCTTTGATGCAGATGAAGCCGATCAGCTGTCCAAGGATGGAAAAAAGGTGGTTCTCGTCCGACCAGAAACGACGCCTGATGATATCCATGGCATCATCGCTTCTCAAGCTACCGTTACGAGCCGGGGCGGGATGACCAGTCATGCCGCCGTGGTCGCAAGAGGTATGGGGAAAGCCTGTATCTGCGGATGTGACGCGTTGAAAATTCATTTGGATTCCAAACAGTTCATTGTAGGGGATACCACTGTGAACCACGGAGATATCATTACGATCGATGGTTCAACCGGAGAAATATTCCTCGGTGAAATTCCAATGATCGAACCGGAACTTTCAGAGGAATTCCAGTTACTTCTACGCTGGGCAGATGAAGAAAGAAAAATGGGTGTACGGGCGAATGCCGACAATCCGACAGATGCTGCGAAAGCTCTGGAGTTTGGAGCCGGTGGCATTGGACTCTGCCGTACAGAGCATATGTTTATGGACAGCTCCCGCATCCCTACCGTTCAAAGCATGATTCTATCTGAATCCATTACGGAACGGAAGGAGCATCTCGATCAGCTCCTCCCGATGCAGCAGCAGGATTTTGAACAGATTTTCGAAACGATGCAGGGCCACCCGATTACCGTACGCTTGCTGGATCCACCACTTCATGAATTTATGCCAGACAAAGAAGAACTGCTTGTTGATGTGACAAGACTGCAAATCACAAGTCCTGACTCCAACGAGCTGCAGGCAAAGCAAAACCTTTTACGCAAAGTACGATTATTAGAAGAGGCGAATCCAATGTTGGGCCTCCGTGGCTGCCGCTTAGGTATGATCCATCCTGAAATTTACGAAATGCAGATCCTGGCTATTTTCCAAGCGATGTCTACCGTCATGAAAAAAGGAATCGACGTGAAACCGGAAATCATGATCCCTCTTGTCAGCCACGTAAATGAACTGAAAGAAATGCGTCAATTGGTCATTCGGATCAGCCAGCATGTTCAATCGGAAACAGGACAGGAGTTCAAGTATCTTATTGGAACCATGATTGAAACGCCACGCGCAGCACTTACGGCCGATCAAATTGCTGGAGAAGCCGACTTTTTCTCCTTTGGAACCAATGATCTAACTCAAACGACGTTTGGATTCAGTCGAGACGATGCAGAAGGTAAATTCCTCCAATATTATGTAGATAGCGATGTGCTCCAGAGAAATCCATTCGTTTCCTTAGACCAGGACGGCGTCGGAAAACTGGTGGAAACTGGTGTGAACCTCGGCAAAGAAACAAATCCTGCACTGAAAACAGGGATTTGTGGAGAGCACGGTGGAGAAAAAGAGTCCATTCAATTCTGCTATGATTTAGGGCTGGAGTATGTAAGCTGTTCTCCTTTCCGAGTTCCATCGGCAAGACTCTCAGCCGCTCAGTCCACCATCCGCAGTGAACGGAACAAGTCCCGGAAAGAACCGCAGTATAATTAATGGAAAGATGAACACCGAATTTCCTTCTATCTTAATAAAAATCACGCTCCATCCTCTTTGGATGGAGCGTGATTTTTTTCTGTATATTCTATTTCACGATCCTGGATCATCAAGCCCCTACCATAAAAAAGAGAAGGCTCCCCATCATTCATGTACGCTTCTCAAGCCATACATTGTGATAGAGGCCTTCTCTCTTCTCTAAAGACTTTTATTTGGTTACAGCTTTTTTAGATTTAGGAACTGTCCCTGCTTCCGCTGGGTGGACGCCATGCTGGTAGTAATCAGCGTCGATTGGATCCAGTGGCTGACGGCCAAGGATCAAGTCTGCTGCTTTCTCTGCCAACATCAAGACAGGGGCGTGGATGTTTCCGTTTGTCACGTAAGGCATAGCCGATGCATCGACCACGCGTACGTTATCAAGTCCATGAACCTTCATGGATTCCGGGTCTACGACAGACATAGGATCTGATTCAGGTCCCATTTTTGCTGTACAGGATGGGTGAAGAGCTGTCTCCGCATCTTCTCTTACCCATTCAAGGATTTCTTCCTCTGTTTGAACCGTAGGACCAGGTGAAATTTCACCGGCATTGTATTGTTTCATAGATGGCTGGGACATAATTTCACGAGTGATATTAATAGCTTCAATCCACTCACGTTTGTCCTGTTCTGTAGAAAGATAGTTATACACCATGCTTGGGTGCTCTTTCGGATCTTTGGATTTAATCTTCAATGATCCGCGGGCATCAGAGTACATTGGTCCGATGTGTACCTGGAATCCGTGATCTGTCGGTGCTTTTTGTCCATCGTAACGAACCGCTACCGGAAGGAAGTGGAACATCAAGTTCGGGTAGTCCACCTCATCGTTGGAACGGACGAAACCTCCGCCTTCGAAGTGGTTCGTCGCAGCTGGGCCTGTGCGTCCAAGCATCCACTGTAGACCGATCCAAGGCATACGGCGCTTCTGAAGATTCGGCTGTTCGGAAACAGGAACCGGGCAAGCGTGCTGGACATATACTTCAAGGTGATCCTGAAGGTTTTCTCCGACACCTGGAAGATCAACGACTGGATCAATGCCAAGGGAACGAAGGTGTTTCGCATCGCCTACACCAGATAGTTGAAGCAGCTGTGGCGTGTTGATCGCTCCACCAGCAAGGATGACTTCTCCCGCTTCTACTTGATGCATTTTTCCGTTTCGCTTATACGTTAACCCTTTGGCTTTTGTGCCATCAAAGTCAATGCTCGTAACGAAAGCACGAGTTTTGACTGTCAGGTTTTCACGGTCCATGACCGGGTGCAGGTAAGCACGGGATGCGGACAAGCGCTGCCCTTTGTATACATGCTTATCAAACGGTCCGAAACCTTCCTGGCGAAATCCGTTAACGTCAGGGGTACGGTTATAACCAGCTTCTACAGCTGAATCAAAGAAGGCTTGGAAGAGAGGGTTCTTCGCTGGACCGCGCTCCAATTTAATTGGACCATCGTGACCGCGCATATCATCATCCGGTGATGCCAGCGCATTTTCCAGACGTTTGAAGTATGGAAGGCAGTGAGCCCAATCCCAGTTCGTCATGCCTTCGTCGGCACCCCAGCGTTCATAGTCTTTCGGGTTTCCACGTTGGTAGATCATCCCGTTAATAGAACTGGAACCTCCAAGTACCTTTCCTCGCGCATGAGGAATACGGCGTCCGTTCATATAAGGTTCAGGATCGGATTCGTACTGCCAGTCATAAAGGTTTTTGCCTGAAGGGAACGGCAGAGCAGCAGGCATTTGGATCAATAGATCCCAAGAATAGTCACTGCGTCCTGCTTCCAATACAAGTACACTTTTTTTTCCATCTTCACTCAGGCGGTTTCCCATTACAGAACCTGCACTACCGCCTCCAACGATTACGTAATCATATGATTCAATCATAGCCATACACTGTTCCTCCTTGATGTTAAATTCGGTCAGAAGGAGGTCAAAGTCCCCCTTCTCCCTTTATCTGAGTTTGATTATGAATGTTAATAATAAATGGTCCGCTTAGAACCAGTTGATTTGTTCTGGTTTAAGGTTTTGGAAAATATGCTTCGTTTCTGTATATTCTTCAATTCCTAATTTACCTAGTTCGCGTCCAATTCCGGACTGCTTATATCCACCCCACGGCGCGTGTGGGAAATACAGGTTGAATTCATTGATCCAAACCGTACCCATGCGCATCTTCGCCGCACAGCGCTCTGCTTTTGCGATATCGTTTGTGAAGACACCGCCGGCAAGTCCATAGATGGAATCATTCGCAAGTTTCACAGCTTCTTCTTCTTTCGTGAACTTCTCAACTGTGATGACTGGACCGAAACCTTCTTCCTGGACGACCGTCATGTCGGTTGTGCAATCGGTGAAAATCGTCGGCAGGAAGAAAAAGCCGTTCTGTAATTCAGGGTCTTCCGGTCGTTTACCGCCAACGGCTACCGTAGCCCCTTCTTCAATTCCTGCTTCTACATACTTTTCAACTTTCGCAAGGTGGTCAGCAGAAATCAGTGGTCCCATTTGGGTATCTTCGTCAAATCCGCTTCCCAGTTTGAATTTCTTCACTCGCTCGACAAGCGCATGGACGAACTCATCGTGAATGCTTTCTTCTACAATCAGTCTTGTCCCGGCAGAACAGATTTGACCGGCATGGAAGAATACGCCGTTCAATGCCTGATCGACAGCAAGATCAAAATCAGCATCTGCGAAAATGACATTCGGGTTTTTCCCGCCAAGTTCAAGAGCGAGCTTCTTCACATTCGCACTTGCTGCCTGCATGATTTTCTTCCCGGTCACAATACCGCCGGTGAAAGAAATGAGATCCACGTCTTCGTTGCTGGACAGTTCGGCACCTACCGTCGCGCCTGCACCAAGAACGAGGTTCGCAACACCAGCAGGTACACCCGCTTCTTCGATCAGTTCAAATACTTTGATATGCGTAAGCGGTGTGATTTCACTCGGCTTCATAACTAATGTGTTACCAGTTGCAAGCGCTGGAGCCAGTTTCCAGGACGCTTGTAGTAGAGGATAATTCCAAGGGGTAATCTGCCCACAAACACCAACCGGTTCGTGAACGACTTTACTGATGGAGTTCGGGACTGGAGAATCGATGATCTCGCCGCCGTTCTTATCCGCAATCTCTGCATAATAACGGAAAACTCCAGCGATATCGTCCATGTCTCCACGGCTCTCTTCTACTGTTTTACCAGTATCCAAGGATTCTAGATTCGCTAGCTCTTCTTTATCTCTCTCAATCAATTCAGCGATTCTACGTACGATTGCCCCACGCTCCGTTGCTGGGGTCGTCCGCCATTCGCCGTGATCGAAAGCTTCTCTTGCGGCAGCGATGGCTGCTCTTGTATCAGTTTCATCACCTTCTGGAACGATGGCGATTGTTTCCTGGTTGAATGGATTGATAATCGTACGCGTTTCCTCGGAATTCGCGTCTACCCATTTCCCATTGATGTATTGTTTCAATTTTATATTTACGTTCATTTGATCAACTCCAGTTCTGAAGTGAATTAAGTTTGTTAAGAATTTATTTAACGTTTTTAACACTAACATGTCTTTTTTAGGCTGTCAAAGTCATTTCAAAGAAAAAAAGCACCCGTTCCCCTACATTTGCTTTTGTGTAGGGGAAGCGAGGTGCTTCCTGTACTGAGATTCTTTTTTTCTACTTATTGAAGGAAGATTGTATCTCTCCCTGAGAATGGTAAGTGTACTTTCCGGCGTCATACCTATGGAAATTCCTTAGCAGTTAAATTGGACAGGTTCCCCATTTATGTAAGTCTTGAATTCCGATCATCTGATTCTGGGATGGGTCCATAAGTGCAACCATCACTTTCACATGATTTTGCATAATCATATATTGTTCTGTCGCGACCCGTTTGATCTCTGATTCTTGAATGCTGCAAATCAAAGACTCTAATTTGTCCAGTTCAGCTTTATGAACCGTTAAGTGCTCAGCCATCAAACTTAGATCGATCATTTTTAAGATCATATCCGTCACACCCCCTCCATTGAAATGTATTCTATTGATTGGAGGAAATGACGAAAGTATAAAACAACCTCTTCCTACTTCCTATTGTGAGAGCAGAATTGATCCGACGGTAAGGTATCTCTTCAATTAAATGATTCTTTTAAATGCTCCTTGAATAAAAAAGGTCATCCACTAGGGATGACCTTTTATGATTTATTCGTAACGATTCCACTGGACAACACTATCTAAAGGAAGACGTGTTTTCTGGAAACCTGCTTTGACCCCTTTACCAAGGGAGATCAGCATGACAGAAGTGTATTCTTCAGGAACATTAAAAGCTTTTAGAAGCTGTTCTTCATCATATCCTCCCATTGGTACGGTGTCATATCCTTTCGCTTTGGCAGCGAGCATGAACTGCATCGCAACGATCCCGCCGTCAATATGAGCGATTTTAGCAAGACGCTCTTCAGGGAAGTTTCCATAGTTGTCGAAGATACTGTTCACGTACATCTCTTTTACATCTTCCGGCATATTGCCTTTTTCAGCAATTTGAGAATAAATTTGATCGGCATTTTTATAGGCTTTCTTATCCCCAAGAACAGCAATGACAGCCGAAGCATCCACGATTTGCTGCTGATTATTCGCTATGGGAAGCATCCTCTCCTTCTCATCCTGCTCGTCTATGACAAGGAAACGCCATGATTGCAGGTTGGAAGATGAGGGAGCCAGCGCGGCGGTTTCCAACAACTCTTCAATTTCTTTACGTTCGATCTTGTAGTCCGGATCGTACTGACGTACAGAGCGTCGTTCTTTAGCTATTGTAAGAAAATCCGTATCATCAAGAACTTTCGGGGCTTCCTTCGTCGTATCGATTTCTTTTACTTTATTAAGGTATTCTTCTTTGGTCATTGTTTTGTGAGACATGAGTTTCCACTCCTTTAACTGTATCTTTAACAAATACAGTATAGAGCGTTAACTGTTACTTTGTCAAATACAGTTACTTATTAAAAGAAAACGAAACGGTCATCGTTTCGTTTTACTGTTCGATAAAATCTGATAAGGACTTTAACTGTAAACCTTCTACTATCCAAGACTCCATTTCTCTTTGTAAGTCACAAAGAGATTGTTGGGAAGTTCCTGAGAAACAGTGTTTCCCTTCCGTTTCAAAGTAATCCTTCACGACAGTCTCAGCACGAATCGCCTCATATACTTCAGATAGCTTGATGTCTTCTGTTTTTTTACTCAGGGCGTATCCACCATCCCGGCCTTCTTTTGCGCTTATTATCCCCGCCTTAACCAGATGAGTCAGGATCTTACGCAGATAAACAGATTGAGACTCCAGCTTCTCCGCAAGTTTCCCGCTCGGGCAGCGGCTTTCGTTCTCAGCTAAGACAATCAATGCTTTCAGCGCCATACTGAACCAACGCACATTATTCATTTTATCTGACATCGTTTCACCTCTTATCCAACCTATATTTTGGAACATGCGATACTAAAAGTCAAAGTTAAAAAGTCAAAAGCCGCTGGATTTAAATAGACCTCCGCCATCTTCTTGTACATACTCATGATTTATTTTGCATTTGTAAGTATTTAAGAAAAACACATACACCCATACTGGAACCCTTTAAACCGCCTTCCATCAACTCCACCTTTCACTCATCATGAGTCTTTATTCTTTACTTGAGTCGTTTATTTCCCTTCATGTAGGCATTTGGTTAAAACGAATAGCCCTATCTTTCATAGGATATTGAAGGAATCTTCCATGCCGAACCAGTACTTTTCACCCACTACTTATCATCCTTATCCCATCTGCATAGGAGGAACGTATTAACAGGAAAGGAGCTTGTTAAGAATGAACCCAGACTTATGTGAGCTTTTAGCTAATGACGGGTTTCTCAGGTGCTATTTGACCAATATGGAAGGAATACCTGTGGACGCCCCCACTTGCGAAGAGCTCCAGCAGCAAGGTGGCCGTGAGAATATAGAGGTCCTCTTACCCGGAGGAGAACAGGCCATGCTTCAAATAGTGAGAATCAAAAGCGAAGGGTATGTCGTCATAGAAGTAGGAGATGAAGACTCCCTGTGCATATCAGACCCGATTCCTTTTTGTTTTGTAGAAACATTGATCCTCTGCGCGCCGGATGGTACCACGGTCTCCTGTGAGGTGATGGAGTTCGAATGCCAGCCTTGTGTCAATTGCCGTGATGGAGAGTTTGAGTCCTTGGATATCCAATTCAATGTGTGCCTTAGCGTACAGACAGAGGCAGATGTAGTCATCGAGGTTGAAGCTGGATTCTGCCAGCCCCGAGAACCAATCACTCCTCCTTCTTGTGATTTTTCTGTCCCCAATCAGTGCCCTCCATTATTCCCGCTGGGAAGGGAAGCTCAAGGAGTAGATAAGGGAGACGAGGAAAAGTGCAATACTGACGTTGTAAAACCAAAGACATTAGCGCGCACACGCCTCCAGGAATCGGCCTGCGTATCAGTCGCAAAGGTGTACGATTGGGTGATACAGCAAAAAACACTGGAGAGAACGATTGACGCAGCAGATATCAATTTCATGTGTAACCCATGTGAAATTCATTTGTTCGTTCCCGCCGATATTGTATGCGACCGTTTCCTTTCAGGTAAAGTGGTTTGTGGAGATGTCGATGAAATTGAGGGAGCAGAAGTGACATTCAGTGCCGAGCCAGCCATTGTAGACTTCGTACCGGACTCTGTGTTCACTGATGATTACGGAAACTTTGAAGTGGAAGCGATCATCGATGCTGTGACTGAACCGACTCCTGTAGTGATTACGGCTACAACAGTAGTCAATGGGGAGATGATTCAAACATCGCTCCCAACAATTGTTGAATGCTTGGACGATCCTTGTAGTATTGAATTATTCGCACCAGCAGAAATCTCTTGCGAAGGTTTTGTGAGTGGAAGAGTCCAATGTAATGGCAGGCTCATTGAGGGAGTGACAGTAACTCTGGAAAGCAGCAATCCCGCAATCATAACGTTTACCCCGAACCCCGTGGTCACTGATTCTTTAGGGGACTACTTTGCCGGAGTAACCTTAGAAGATGAAACACCGCCTCAAACGATTACGATTACAGCTTCAGCGACGGTGGAAGGCCAGCCGGTTTCTAATTCTGTAGATGTATTTGTGGAGTGTGATCGACCATGTTAACTATTAATGTACCGGAATTGATTACTTGCGATGCAGTCATTACAGGAAATCTCAGTTGTCCCGTAGGTACTCCCGTTGAAGGAGCGGAAGTGTTTTTTAGTGATTTTCCTGAGGATGTCGTTTTTTATGATCCGAATCCTGCCATTACGGATGCGAATGGAGATTTCTCCACTACAGTCACCGTTCTTCCAGGCACCCCCCTTGTAGCGATTGACGTTTCAGCTACTGCAGAAGCCTTAGGGATCTTCTTCGAAACCCATGCAGGAACAGAAGTGGAATGCCCGGAAGTCGAATGCCCTTGTAAGTTTAGAATCGGAGTACAGGGGAACCGGGCGCCTGCAACTGTAGAAATTACCAATCAGGGAGTGCCTTCCACACTGGATGGGAACATAAACGTGACAGCCGTTCAATGCTTTACAGGAAGTCCAATGTGTAATCCTGCAGTGGATAACTTCAATGTCACCTTCGGTTCAGGTGGGACAACAATCAATTTCATTCAAGGAAGAAGAATTGAAATTGACTGCATCACTGATACTTTTGCGAGGGTTCGTGGAACAGCTTTGGGACGCGGGAACCTGTTCACCGGACTCTTTGAAGTACTGATTGAGGTGACCGTCAGTGCTGGGAATGTAGGGACATGGACAGTATTGGCTAACGATAATATGGGACACACCTTTTCAACGACATTTACGGCCAGGATGAATCCTATTACCTCGATCGGGGAGTGCGGGGTTCAATTTTAATCTGATGATGGAAAAAATCAGCTCAAAACTATAAATAAAAAGGGGGTGTCTATAGACATCCCCTTTTTCATGAACAGAATTGCCAAGAGTTTAAAGTGCGTTCAGGGTGCAAAAAACAAAATGAATCTTAAGTAACATTTTTTGGGAAGTGTTTTATCTTTTAATCATCCTTTCCCCTACGACGGACTATAAATTCGACATGCTCCCTCAAATTTCTGCTTTATCTTATAGGTAAGAAGGACAAGAACACCAACCACCCTTTCCTATTCTACAAAAAACCAGATAATTACAATTCTGCTAAACTATCAATAGCACGATTCTATTATGACTTAAGAGGAGGACATTGATTTGTCTAAAAAAGCCATCCCCCTGATGTTGGCCGCTGGAATTGTTTTAGGCTCCGTGCCTGCTGTCACTCTTGCTGACCCGCCTGCCCCAAATGAACAAGCTGATCACGCCTTTGATAATAAGGTGATTAAAAAAATTAGTGCCGAACGCCTTTACGAACGGGTGGACCTGCTGTCTAAACAGCCCCGGGAAGCAGGAACCCAAGGAGAGTATGAGGCCGTCCAGTACATTAAAAGCGAATTTGAAAGCTATGGATATGAAACAGAATTACAGCCTTTCACCTTCCAGGCGTGGGACGGAGGAACTTCCTCCATTTCCGTCAATGGCTCAGACTTTGAAAGTGGTGTCCATACCTTTAATGGATCTGTGAACGGTACAGTGGAAGCTCCATTGGAGTATGTAGGTCTGGCTTATGCCGAGGATGTACCGGATACCGTTTCCGGCAAAATTGCGTTGATTGAAAGAGGCGAAATCAGTTTTTACGAAAAAATAAAAAACGTGATCGATAAAGGTGCTGTGGGTGTAATTATGTTTAACCGTGAAGGAGCAGAAGGCAACGACTTCGGTTCTACATATGAAGGGCAGAACATTCCCGCTGTTGCGATCGACCGGGAAGCTGGAATGTCCCTCGTAAATCAACTTCAGTCTGAACAAGTCACGGCAGAAGTTTCCGTACAAGATGCAGGCCCGATCGATCAAACCTCTTATAACGTGATCGCCACCATGAAACCGCACAAAAATAAAGATACCGGACAAATCGTCACGGTTGGTGCCCACCATGACTCCGTGGCAGGCGGGCCAGGAGCCAATGATGATGCTTCCGGTGTGTCCGGGGTGTTGGAATTAGCTAAGATTATGGCGAAAACTCCTACGGACACCGAGTTGCGTTTTATGACCTTTGGAGCTGAAGAAAAAGGATTGCTCGGTTCTTATCACTACGTCAGTACACTTAGCGATAATGAAATCAGCCGAATCTCCGCCCATTTTCAAATGGACATGATCGGAAGCCGCGATTCTGGCGACCTGATTATGTTCACACCGGATGGAGAGAAAAATCTAGTCACAGATTTAGGAGCGTCTGCAGGGGCAAGAGTAGCAGAAGTAGTCGAATACGGACAGCTTGGCCGCAGCGACCATGTTCCGTTTTATCTGGAAGGAATTCCTTCTGCACTGTTTATCCATGCGCCTCTTGAGCCGTGGTACCATTCCCCTGAAGATACGTTAGATAAAATCAGTAAAGAGAAATTGAAAGAAACGACAGAAATTGTAGGGGCAGCCGTCTATCAAATTGCAAGACCAGATACACCTGCCCTTGAAAATGCACGCGTCGCGCCTGGTCCTGTTCATTATGAGTTTGATGATCGTCCCCTATAATTTTTAATTTTTCCAGTAAGCAGCCAGTCTATGTCAGACTGGCTGCTTTAAATATTTCATAGACTTTGTGTAGAGTAAAAAAAACGATCTCCATAGAATGAAAGAGTGAAACAGGCGTAATCCTCCTCCTCTGTAAATAAAATAAAAGAAGCCTAACAATCAAGAGGAGAGATAGATATGCTGAAGAAGTTCGTGGACCCCCTTCCCACCATGAAAGCCATCCGCCCAACGAGTCATATTCAGAATGTCCCCTTCTATGAGGTGAACATGCAGGAAACCTTTCAGAAACTGCACCGAGACCTCCCCCCAACGAAGGTCTGGGGATATAACGGACTGTACCCTGGTCCAACTTTTCATGTGCAGAGACATCAGCTGGTCCACGTTTTATGGAAAAATGAACTTCCTGAACATCACTTTCTTCCCGTTGATACAACCGTTCATGGGGCTGAGAAAAACAACCCGGAAGTGCGGACTGTGGTGCACCTGCATGGAGGGGTGACGCCAGATACTAGTGATGGGTATCCAGAAGCATGGTTCACACGTAATTTTCAAAAAGTAGGACCCCATTTCACAAATAAGCTCTACACGTACCCCAATCATCAGCCAGCGACCAACTTGTGGTACCACGACCACGCCATGGGCATCACACGACTCAATATTTACGCCGGACTTGCAGGCATGTATATCATCCATGACCAGGAAGAAAAACGATTAAATCTTCCATGCGGCCCCTACGACATCCCGCTGATCATTCAGGACCGTTCCTTTCATAAAGATGGCCGTCTCTTCTACCCATCGGAACCAGACAAACCTGAAACAGCTCCCCACCCCTCTGTCGTACCAGATTTCTTCGGAGATACCATCCTGGTGAATGGCAAAGTATGGCCTTATATGAACGTAGAACCAAGGAGATACCGTTTCCGCATTCTGAACGGCTCAAACTCCCGCTTCTATCGTTTGACCCTTTCCAACGGAACACCTTTTATACAGATTGGCACTGATCAAGGGTTACTTGAAACCCCGATCCGCGTCCCTTCCCTTATATTAGCGCCAGCGGAAAGAGCGGATGTGATCATCGATTTTTCTACTTGTGTCGGAGAATCAATCGTCCTGCAAAACGATTTTGAAAGGAAAGGAGAAAAACCCGACCCGGAGACGACGGGGAGTGTGATGCAATTTCGTATAGTCAATTCTCTCAGCTGTCAGGATAAAAGTTCCATACCCACTCACCTGGCATCTGTCCCCAAGCTCACACAATATCAGCAAAATAGGACCTTACGCCTCAATATGCGAAAAGATTCCTACGGGCGCAACATCCACTTGTTAGACGACCGGCTGTGGTCAGAACCCGTTTCAGAGACACCGAAGCTTGGTCAAACGGAAATATGGACGCTGATTAACGAAACCCAGGATATACACCCTATCCACCTTCATTTAGTCCGGTTCCAAATTCTCGATCGCCAACCCTTCGATCGTGATGTCTTTGAAAAGGAAGGGCGGCTCATTCCTGCAGGTCCACGTGTACTTCCAGATTTAAATGAACGAGGGTGGAAGGATACCGTCCGGGCTAATCCTGGTGAAATTACGCGGATCATCATTCCATTCGGTCCTTATCCTGGATTATTCGTATGGCACTGCCATATTTTAGAGCATGAAGACTATGAGATGATGCGTCCGTATTTAGTCATAAAGTACAGGAAAAAAGGGGAGCAGTAAAAACAAAAAGTTCCGCTCACGAGAATATCGAGAGCAGAACTTTTTTCATGGTGAGCAAAGAATTCGTTTATTTAAAATTCATTCCGCAACACCGGCAAAGCAAACAATTTTACCAAGCCAATGATTCCTAACAACAGAAAGATCAAGCTATACGTGGAATAAGCCAATATCCAACCAAACACCGCCGGGCCGAGAATCGCCCCGATATTCAGCACAATGATACAGATGCTGAACCCTTGGGCTGGGAACTTCGGAAAAACTTTCGCACTCCAAATGGGCAGATATGCGGCGTATAACATGAAGGAGATGCCAAACGTCAATCCTGAGAAACATACAATAAGCCATCCTTGAGATAAGAACAGGACCGACATGCTGAGGGAATAAAGGACGATCGTCATTGCAAAACTCAACCTCATCCCCCACTTACTGATGAGTTCTCCCCCTAACAGTCCGGCCAGGCCTCCTACACCTGTGATCAGGAAGAAAATCGCATTTGAATTAGCGATAGAGAAATTATCCTGCACAAAGTCCGCAGAATACGTCCAATAGGTAGACTCCGTGAAACCGAATAAGAACGACGCTGCATAGAACGGCTTCGTATATTTCGTGAACAAAGGCCGAAGATCCGCGATTCTAATTCGCTTTACATTTGAATCCTCTTTCTGATAGGGTACCGTCTTATACGCCCACCAATAGATGAGGTAGCCCGCCACAGCTCCACCACCCCAAACCAGTCTCCAATTTCCGTCCAGGAGCAAGTAGATGAGAGAAATGAAAATCAGCCCCACCGTTGAACCCGTACTGATAATGGCAAGCGTCCGCTTCTGAATGTTTTCAGGCAGGTGCTCGTTCACACTTTGGGAGAAAGAAGACCATGTCAGACCGGGACTGAATCCTGCAAGTAAACAGGAGGCTGCAAAAACAAGCCAGCTTCCTGTAAGAGAGGCAACCAACAACCCTGTCGAAGCCGTCATGATTCCAGCCATAATGACATGCCGTGACCCGAACCTTGCCACAAATAGGACAACGATTAACGCACCTGCTAAAAATGTGACAAACGTAAGACTGGAAATTATCCCCAGAAGGGAAGTAGAAAGACCGAAAGCTTTCTTAAATTCACTAAACAACAGCCCATAGCCGTACCGGAACCACCCAAAAATAATCATAAGCGCAAGCAAACCGATTATTGATATGGAGGGTATTTTCTCTGTTTTTATCATATGTCCACCCCATCATCTTTTAGTTATTTTCCTGGAAAAGATTTTCCCCTTCTTATTTACCTTTAAAACTTAAAAGTAAGAAATTGTTTTTAACAGCTGGGTTGACTTGACACTTACTGAAAATTAGAGTGGGTGTAAGTAAACGTGGTGTAGAAAAATCATTTGAGATTTGATAGATGAATGGATGAAATAAAAAAAGTTGGCCTCTCTTTTCTTGAGAGTCCAACTTTAATTACAATAATAAAATTCATATTAGGAATGGTCTATGCGAAAGTGCCTCCCCCGCTCCACCATTGCGTGGCACCATATCCAGAACGAAAGTTACATAGGTTTATTACTGAATAACCCAGCCATCTCAACCGGATAATCAATAAACGGATTCCGATTTCCCTGAAGCTCAAAAATCGCCTGATTCCGGTGAAATTCATAGATTTCAGGTGGTTCATTCCTATGCCACTCAAGCATAAGATCCACATCGATTTTTTCTCTATGATTTGATTCCAATTCATCCGGGTATCTCAGCAAAAAATAAAGCATCGCACGCGCCACCGTGCCTTTGGCGTATTCCGGTTCAAATAATTCTTCCTCTGCTTTTCCGCATTGATCCTCGATTCGAAGGACCCCCGCCTCTTGTCCAGCCGGATAATCATGAAAATCATGATAAGGAAAATTACTCCTGATTGAATTACATAAAGGTTCACAGGTGAATAAATGATGCAGGTCCCCCCGCATGGGTTCCTTCGCGTCATACCAGGATTGAGGGACGACGTGTTCACAATTGTATTTAAAGGCGGTAACTGCCTCTGCCATCACGGTCATCAGATTCTCGTTCTTTTTGTTAGCTCTTATTTTTTGTTCACGTTTCTGCGAAGCTACATAATCTTCCTGTATGATATCCTCCGGCTCTCTTACTTCTCCTGAATAGATGCTCTGTAACTTTCCATCTGGTCGCAGATCTACCCAGGGATAAACGTATGAGCTCGGGTCGTAGCGGAAATAGTTTGTATGTGTCGACTGGATTAATTCCATAACCTTTTTTATTGCTGTACTATTGGCAGAATCCGAAAGATCAACAGACGCATAATATTCTTGTTTCTTTTGTTCGTTTTTACTTTCATCAAAGTAGAGCTGTTGATTCTTATCAATCGCTTCCTTGTTTTTCTTCGCTTGTTTTACGATTTCGTCTATTCGTTCCGGGTCCGTAGATACGGAAATCGCCTGGCTGATCATTTTATCCATCCATTGATCCCTCCTAATAATCTATGTGAACGGTAAAGCTTTCTCTCCTCTATCCATTCCACTCATTCGTTTCATTCCCCTTTTATAGAAGTAATAAATTTGAATAAAAGTACAGAGAAGTTTACAAGTCTATTTGAATTTTAGATACATGATGAAGAGAGGAGGTTATAATAATAAATTCAAAATGCCTGCTCCCAAATCGCTAAAATTATATAGTTGAGGAGTAAAGAATTACAAAAAAGATGGCGAGCAAATGCTCACCATCTTTTTATAGCATAGGGAATGACGTAATTACCTCAAGCCACCCACTTATTAATTAAAATAGCTTAAAACAAAAACTAAATTCCTTCATATAAAAACCATTTCAACTAAACTAGGATACTTTTAATCAATAACTCATTGATCAATATAAGTATGTTCCAGTCAAAAATCAACCTTGTCTAGATAACTCTGTCACGTATTCAAAGAAATCATCACGGTTCACTTCATACACAAGATTAACCTTACGGCCGTTCTCAGACAACTCCGTTCTTCCCTGGCTCACCCCAGAGTCGTGGACGATGCTCTTCACTGTTCTTTTCTTCACGAGCCCTTCATTGCCGACCGTCGCCGTCGTCAACACGTCCCACAAAAAGTAAGTCGAGTTCGTCTGATTATGGACAAGCGGCGGAACCATCGCATAGCACTGACCGAGAAAATCAATGCCCAGATCTTTGCGCTGTGATGCCCATTTTTGACGGACGTCGAGCGTCAACGGAACCATGTTCGTGCTCTCTAGAGCGACCAGGTCGATGACGATCGAGCTGTCCCAGACCCGCTTCGCCGCTTCAGGATCCCAGAAAGCATTCCATTCCGCTGTTCCGTCGTGCTCCGGCTCTTCAACGTTTCCAACCTCAAGGAACGTCCCGCCCATCCAGATCAGCTTCTCGATCTTACCTTCGATATCCGGTGCTTCAGACAGTGCGCGGGCAAGATCCGTAAGCGGTCCAATGAACACGAGCGTCGTCGGGTCCTCCGTTTTACGGAGTGTCTGAATCAAATGCTCGTGAGCTGGAATCGAGGCAAGCGGTGCATCGATGTTCCCTTTTTCATTTAACAGCGGCAGGGCGTCCACATAGAACGCATGCATGCGCCAGTCCTTCGGAAAAGCGTTCACCCCGCGCGAGTTCGATGCCGCGACTTCGACCGACTTCCCATGTCCGAACCGGTCGATGATCTTACGGCTCGCATAAGCAGCAGGCTCCAAATAACAATCGGCAGGAATGACGCCCACCCCTGTCAGTTCCACATCATCCATCTGTAATAAAAGGAAAAGCGACACAAGATCGTCAACTCCACCATCATGGTTCAAATATACATTCTTCATCATCCATCTCCACCTCTCGTTGTATGCACGAAAAAAAAAGACCTCTTTCCCGTAAATAAAAAAGGAAAGAGGTCTCGCCGCGCGATTCTCTCCTTATAGTCCAGCTTTTCTCGGCAGCTGGGTAGAAACGTGTGGGCCATCTTTCCACATATATATAAGGAATGCTGATTTAATTGGTTTCATTTTAGCACAGGGGGTAAATGGAGGCAATCCTTCGTACCCAAAAGATGAATAATAAGAAAATCTACTGTTTACAAAAAAGATGCTTCTCACTAGTGAGAAGCATCTACTATTAGCGCAAGTGAGGTTCATCCATTACCTCAATTGCGCTTTTGTTTGTCTTACCTTTTTTATAATCTGGTTAAGCACTTCCGAGAACACGAGCCCAAATGCAATAGCACCAGATATCATAAAAGCTTTCGCTGCAATGGAGATAGCGGCGCTGTAGTCATTTTGTACAAAGTTCCGCATCGCGTCATAAGCGAGACTTCCTGGTACGAGAGGAATAATCCCTGGTACGCTAAATATAATCATAGGCGTTTTAAATCTCCTTGCCAGCGTCTGGCTGACCAGGGCAATAACAAAGGAGGCGATGAGTGTAGCGGGGACAGTGTCGACTTCTTTCCATACTAAGAATGCGTAAATCATCCAACCAACCATGCCGACGAGACCACATTTGACGAGCGTATTTCTTGGCGCCTGATAGATGATTCCAAAGGCAGCTGATGCAAAAAAGCTTGCTATGGCATATTCAATCCACATAGTCATTCCTCACGATCTCTAAAATAGTGCAAACATAACAGCAATACCTGCCCCAATTGCAAAAGCCGTTAAAAAAGCCTCCGCCCCCTTGGCGAGTCCTGAGATAAGATGACCTGCCATCAAATCTCTTACAGCGTTGGTGATGAGCAGACCAGGGACCAACGGCATGATTGAACCGACAACGATCTTATCAACTTCCTTCCCAATACCGAATGAAAAAAGGGAGAAGGCTGTAAAACCGATCAACAACGAAGCAACGAATTCAGCTACGAATTTAATTTCAAATAATCGAATAAAGTTAATCAATGCAATAAACCCCAGTCCTCCTGCTAAGCAGGCTGGCAGGAAATCGTACCAGCTCCCCTGAAACATGATAGTAAAGAAACCACTCGCTAACGTGGCGGAGATGATTTGCATGCGCATGGAATAATCTGTAGGACTGGTTTCAATCTTTCTGAGCTCTTTATACGCTACGTGAGTAGACATTTCCCCACTTGCGATCTTTCTGGAGACATTATTCGCAAGGTTCACTTTCTCGAGATTTGTCTCTCGTGCCGAAACTCTTACTAATTTTGCATGGGCACCAGGGGTAATCGTAAACATAATTCCAGTAGGTGTTACATAACTTTGGGATTCATCCCGTCCGAAAGATTGGGCAATCCGCGTCATCGTATCTTCCACACGATAGGTTTCCGCTCCATTTTGTTGCATGATCTTCCCCATTAATAAACATAACTCAATCAAGTCCTCTGTACGCTCCACTCGGTCACCTCAATTCGTATTACAGTATATTTAGCGTGTCTATTCCTATACTAAAAGCTTAAAACCTTTTTTAAAATTCCACAATCTCGAAACTTCTCCACTTTCTTTTGCACGACTGGCCGGATCTTAGCTCCACATTTGTTCTTAAAGGCTTCCCAATGTTGATGTTCATCAAAGAAAATTCGTCGTGAAATATTCGTCTCCATACAGGTACAATACCACATCATCAAGGGCTGTCGTATTGTCAAAAGTTATAGATACTTTACTTTGAACAAAAACTAATAAAAGAACTATCAGAAAAAGAGGTGTGCATGAGTGCTTTCCACACCTAGTTTTTTTGAATGTATAAACCATTCGTCTATGGGGACTATTTTTTCTGTTGGCTAGAATTTACAGTCTTCTAAAAAACCTGATATGCAAATTTTAAAAGCAAAAAAGGACTACCTCCTTTATTTAGGAAGTAGTCCTTTTATTACTAACTATTTTTACATTACTTGAAGAGTTTCCAGCCAGACTTTTTTGTGTGTTTCAAACTTTTTATAGAAAATCCAGTCAAAACTTATTTGTAATGCGGGAAAACCCTATTACATAAGTGGTTTGAGCGTTATTACATCATGCCGCCCATGGATTCTTCAAGGTGAATGGACTCGAATAGTATTAAAATAATAGTTAGAGCCTCATTTAACAAAGGGTGAGTGGGATCATATTAATATAAGAGGATAAACAGTTATATCTAAAAGTATGTCAATTAGTATGTCATCTCTCATTCCCTGTTTCCATTCTATTAAAAGAAAAGAAGAAACCTTTGCTTTTAATGAACTCCTATCTTTTGTCGTTTTGTTTATTTAGCTTTTCGTAAAACAAAATTAAGTTTTCCAACACTGTCTTCGCGTCACTTACTCTAAAATCTTTTTTTATCTTCTTTAAAAACTTTTCATCTCCCAAAAAGATTAGACCGTATTCGTTTTTGGCTTTTTCCAGCTTTTTAAACATATAAGGTAAATATTTTTGAGAATCTAATATTATCGATATATTAATTGGCTCTTCAGGAACTTTTAAAAAGTTAACTTGATTTTCAATTACATACCTTTGCTGACTATATAATAGTATAATTAGTTTAGTTAAGAGATAATCCTTCACCTTAGTATTCATATGGAAATCGTTGTCGATATCTTTATAAAATCTGTTTTTAGGAAGATACTTATTATCGTATGGATCTTTGTAAAACTCTAAAAACACTACGTTTAACATCTTGCTGTCATATGTGGTAACAAGGAATTTAATTAAGAACCCCGTGGTTCCGTAGTGTGTTAGTTCAATACTCTTTAAGAGAGCTTGTAAAAAAATAAATATTGATCCATTAAGATAATCAGTTGTATTTCCGTTTTTAGCATCCTCCTCATCTTCATCTATATGCTCAGTTATTGTGAAGTTTTCGTTATTGTTAAGATAGACTTTAGCTTCATTTATTTCTTCGTCATTTTTTTGAAAAAAGTCACTTAAATAATAAGAAAAAGAAGAAAGCATCTTTACATCATTACTAACCGTAGCCTTTATAATTAGAGACTGAAAATTTCTTAAAATCCCTTCTTGTTCAGTTGATTCAGTAGAACCTGATTCATTGTTCATTTCCTCGAGAATAGAATGAACACTTAATATTTCATTATCATACAAAAAGCTAATTACTTCATATAAAGTAACATAATAATGAGCCAGATACCTATCATAACTTTCTTGTCCAGTTTCTTCTGAAGGCGAAGGCATTAATTCTAGTAGTAAGTTGATGGCGTCTTTTGCATCTTCAATTTTATGGTTGCTTACTAGGGTAGTAATCAGTTGCTTATGATTTTTTAAAATGGTTTTGTAAAAGTCAGTATGTCTTTTTTCGTGTTTATGGAGCAAATATAAATGTTTCGTAGTGTTATCCAAGCTTCCTAAGCGATAATCAATTAACATATCATGCAAAAGTACTCTTAAATCTTTAAAATTTTCTCCATATACTTTACCATGATTTTTTTTGGATGCCTGAATCAGTAACTGGTAAATTGTTTCAACTTGGGAAGACAGGTATTTATAAATAGTTTTAGATTGTTTACTTGTACGACCTCTCCTCTTGGGGTTAACATTCAAAAAGGTAAATAAAAAATACGTTAGATATGTATTTTTCAATTTATTCTTCAACAGTCTTTCGATATTAATATTTCTAAAGAGCTTAGAGATACATTTCAGCAAGAAAAATTGAGAGATTAAAATATAAATACCTATAAGGCTGAGATCCTCTGCATATTCATTAGTCACCTTCAGGCTATTGGATCCTTCTGATCTTATACTATTAAATACATCCAAAACATTTATAATGTAGCCAATAGCACACAAAGATATTAATAAAAAAAGCAAGAAATATATATTTATAGATCGATCAGTCAAGTCTGAATCTGAAATATTCTTCTGTTCCCTAAAAGCAAAATAGTAGAAAGGTAAGCTTACAGGTAATAAGACTTTAAAAGTATTCAATATGCCTTCTAATAAAGTTAGGGTGAATTCATCTGTGGGGTTTATTAAGTAAAACCAATCATAGAGATTAAGAGTTTTTGTAACCTTAATCTCTACAAACGAAAACCAAATTAGAAATAAGGATACGAGAAATATAAAGATCCATTTTGTAGAATAACACCTTATTATAGCTAAATATAGATTAGATAATATAGAAACCTTTTTCTCTAGTTTATCTTTTCTCTTAACAATGCTTGTTTCATTATTACCAGAAGATTTTCGTGACAACTCATTATGTATTTCTTTTATTTTGTTTTCTACATATTTAATTATTGATTCAAGAGTAGGAAAATTTCTATTTAAGAAATATATAGCTAAGTAATAAGCAGCAAAAGCAAACACCGCTACCCCAAGGATTATATAAAGATTCCAAAATAGAATTAAATCATTTTCAATACCAAAAGGTTCCAATACAATCACCTATTTATAATTTTTATACAAAAAAAGTGTCATTCATTTAATGACACTTCTTAGGGTATAAATCAATTCTTAGCTACTTTAAATTTCTCAGAGTAGTATTCTTTAATTTTTTCTTTCGGAATAATTTTGTTTGAACTTTCATAGTAAGATAGACCACTTCTTGTCTCTTTCCAAGGTTTTTCGTTATGTGTCTTGTTTTCCAAGAATTTACCATCTTTTTCTCCATAAATTTGCCATACAGCTTCAATTACTTTAGCATCATCAGGGTTAATATTAGGTTTCTTAACATCATCTTGAATGTCTTTAGAACGATATTTCTTATAATTATAATAAAGTTCCGGTGAAACTGGCCCATGAACCCATGCTTCAAAGTCCTCTTTAAAAAGGTATCGATTATTAAATGGATGACTTAGTGCCTGAGCATAATAAACTAACTTCTGAAGTTTTAGTGGGGTAATTGATCTTGAAGTCCCTGGGGTACTTAGAGCAAGAAAATATTCCGCAACTCTGTGAATATTTGTTTCCTCCATAAAATCCCCTCCATCTCTACTCTAATTATACATTTTATAACTTAAATTGTCACTAGGCAAGAAGGGGTTGCATTGATGCATTTTAACAATAAATGTAAATCAAAAGTGAAATTTCATTCCTTCGTACTTTTCTTATTGTATAATTTCACACCACAATATTTCAGGTTAAAGGTTCCAACTCACTATCTTACATTAATTAAGAGGATTTGACCTCCTCTTTAATTTTTTATCAGTGCGCAGCTTTAACGGTTGGACACCGCCCATTCACTGTATTAAATAAATAATTGAAGATAAGACGTAAGAACCCTT
This sequence comes from Halobacillus sp. HZG1, assembly GCF_035818575.1. NCBI lineage: Bacteria > Bacillati > Bacillota > Bacilli > Caryophanales > Bacillaceae > Halobacillus > Halobacillus sp. HZG1. The sequence continues at coordinate 40,649 of NZ_JAYLVQ010000082.1, read as the reverse complement.
AAATAATCAGTGCTCCAACTTTGCGTTATTATTCCAAGATCAAATAGTATATATGTATTTATAAATAGGATCCAGTCAATATCCAGCCAGAAGTATGACAATGTTTACATTAAATCATGAACTAAAACGACCTCCACTTTGTAAAGGTTGACTCCTGAATAAGAATGGTTGTGATGACTCTAGATAAAATCCTTTCTTATTTAGTTCTTTCTACGTTCTCTCAAACTTTAAAAGTTTAGTATGTTTTTTTCGATATTAATCATTTTGTGTACTATCTGTAAGGAATTTGGGACTTACTAACTTTTGTTTCAACGTATTCCTTGTTCTTTAGAAAGTATTCAATACTCTCAGTAGTAAGCTTACTTGACCCGGAAGGCCCAACTATAATCCTATCAATCGGTAAGTTAACTTTGTCGTCTTTCATTTGTTCTCTAAGAGGTAACTTCACAAAAGGAAGAATTCCATTTTCCCTTACTCTAAAATATACTTTATGGCCACCGTTACTCTCTTTATAATTTGTGGTAACAATCCTCCATTCTTGTTCTTCAGAAAATGAACTATCTTTAAATAATGGTATAAGTGTTTTTAGCGCTCTTGCAAATTGATTGGGTATAAAGTCAAGGTCTAAACCACTATTCTTCACATTCTTAAGCCCAATATCAAGGACTTCTTTGACAATATCTCTCTGTATAGAAGGATCATAAATAACTTTTTGAGGGAAAATATATTCATTATCTCTTGGAGTGGTGAATGAAAATAATTTTTTATAATTAAAACCGATCGACATTCCGTATTCACCTCTGCTATACCCTCGCCATTGGCTTAATAAATCACCATTTGGACAAAATGATATCACAAAGTCTTCTGATCCATCTTTATCTAAAGAATCCCCCACACTGCTCAGAAATTTCCTCTCATTTTCATTAACATCCTTTTTAAGTTCATCAATTATTTTAAAACATATACTTAAACCATGGAGGTATTCTTTTGAATCATTCATAAATTTAATGTGGGTAGCCCAAAAACCTCGTGATCCAATAATGCCTAATAAACCATCTAAATTTGTATAGTGATAGAGGCACTCAATATCGTCAGACAAGAATCTATTAAAAGCTTTATATATATATTGAGAAATTCCAATAAAAGTAGGGGGTCCTTCAATTAATTTTTCTTTAGAGAAGTCATCCAAATTACTCACATCCTATATTTTGGGAGTTGCCGCGACAAAGGTGATTTTCCAAATGAAGTACCTGAACTCATAATAGATCTCAGATAAATTACACTAAGTTTAACTTGTTCAAAACGCTACGCTGAGTATTAGATGCTTCGATGATTACTGAATAATCCTTTTGAACCCAGATCTGTAAAAGTTGCAGTTTTTCTAGCGAACTATTTACTTTTTGAACTCTTTGTCTAATCCTAGGTATATCTGGGTTAGCCATAGCTAAAATTACATTTGAATGTTGTTCATTATCGTATTCCATTAGCTTGCATATTTGCATATAAGTATGAGTTTTTATTTGATTAGTATCAAATACTACTGTTTTTTCATGTTTGTTTGCTTGTGAACCTTTGGATTCCACAAATATTGCCCATCCATTCTTGGATCCTCTCACATCTATTCCAGTTTTATTACCCGAGAGGTATTTCACATTTTCAAACATTGATTTTTTCAGAAAATTCGCTACAGCGACGTTCACTTCATCTTCATTCATAACAAAGGGGTCAGGGTTTATAAGTCTAGAATTAGTTACTGGCATATAATGTCTCTCCCTCTACCTTACTTTCAAACTATTACATCAAAGACTATTATGGTAAACAGATTAAGAATAGAGTATCTCTTTATATCCATAATAATTTTATAACGAGTTAACCATTTTTTATTAACTTCTGCACAATAGGTATATCAGCAGGTAAGAAATTATATCCATCCAACTTATTAACACTTACAAACTTCATTTCTTCATGGACTTTTAAATCATATTTTCCAGCAATCTTTTTTACGTAAAAAGCCATTAGTCTAATCACACCACACTCATACTTAAATATACTCTCACCAAAATACTTGCTGACTCTAACCTTTATACCTAACTCCTCTTGTAACTCGCGTCGAAGAGCCTTTACATATGTTTCATTTGCCTTCACCTTCCCCCCGGGAAACTCCCACTTTCCCGCACATTCGTCGTCACCCCCTCTCTTAGCAATTAACACTTTCCCGTCCTCTATTATTATTCCAGCTGTAACCGATATAACATCAGCTGCATGGTGATATTCTCTATGACAATTGGGACAAAGTGCTACTGCATTACTTACGGTATCCTCTCCTCCCTCGGCTAAAGGTTTAAGGTGATGAACTTCTAAATAAGGGGTAAAATCATTGGCTCTAAGGAACGGTGCTGGCTTAAGACATTTTTCACACACCCCATCTGCCCGCTCTAACACTTCTGCAATAACATCGGGGTTACGGTTAAATTGTGTAGAGGTTACAGCTAATTTACCAGGTACCCTCTTTGCATTAGCCAACCGTAGCTTCCTATCTTTCTTGGTATTCCTTTTTGATTGATTTACTTGCTTTTGAAGCTCTTGGTCATACTCTTCATCTGTCATTATCTTTTCAGTGCTTAGCGTATTAACCTTTTGAAGAATAAACCACCTGGAACCATCATCAGGATTATGTTCATTCTTTTCATAACGGAAAATACCTTTTAAGAACAGTCTTGTACCTTCTTTTTGAAATACATAGATTGGGGTATTGGTAATATTTGAATTTAAAATAGCTCTATTATACTTATAATCTGTGTTAAATTTATTTTTGGCACTATACATATAATATTTCAATAGATTATTTGGCTCGAGCCATTCATTAGGGTATTTACCTTCTTCAAATGTTGCTTTCACGAAAACGGCTTGGTAATTTGGTTCCTTCCCGATCAAGTAAATACCTGATTGCGTATCATATGTCTGAGCAAATATCGATATATCCCATGAAGTGTACTCTTTACCTATTACAAAATCATCTAGTACTGTTACATCATCAATATATGGAGCAAACTCCTGAACAAACTCTGAATAGAGATCTTCATAGGTTTTAAGGTTTAACTCTTTAAATCGATCATAAAGATCCCTTTTTGGATCACCAACTGGTGGTACACTTTCAAATCTCATTAAGTACCTATACAAATCACCGATCTTTTTAATTCGGTGAACAATTATTTTAGAGCGCTTTACTTTATTTTTATAGATCTCTTCTAAGTCCGGATGTTCTAAAGCTGGATCTTCTACTTCGTCCACAACAAATCTAATAGCATCATTTATGTGCATAGAACTACCTCTCTTATAATAAATCAGTATTTAAGAAATTCTTGTAAAATTATGTATTAATCCTAAGTATATCATAACGAAAACTGTCGATTGAACAGCAAGAAAATTACTTTACATTAACAACTCGTCAACATTCACTTGAATTTTGAGATGTAATAGCAGTATTAGATTGTCAGATCAATATTTACTTTATATGTAGGGATAAGATTTTTGTTGGTGAAAATTTTTAACCACTTTTTATTTTGAAAAATAAAGGATACTTTCAGTTTTAGGAGAATATAATCTAAGGGATCTTTTGCATAGGAGGAATGGTATGAAAACAACAAAAGAAAGAATCAGGGAATGGAATAAGCTAATGGCTTCTGAGGAAATGAGTCAGGACTTGGAATTTACGATTAGTAAAGTAATTAGTTACTTAGAGGTTCAGTCAGAAGAGCTGGATAATCTCAAACAGAAAGTTTATACATACGAGGCTCTTCTTAACGAGATTGGAAAGGAGAAGTTTATAATCGAAGATGAAGATGTCGTCAAGCATTAATAAATAAGTGTAACCCCCCAACCTCATGGATGGGGGGTTACTAAATTTGCACTCTAACAATTGTCTTTAAGTCGAATCTCTCTATAAGTTATAGTATACCTTAACTTATAACCATTAAAAAGGTTTCTGGGTAAAACACCTATAATGCCATCATCCATGTCAACTTATCGAATAGAGAAGAATAACATTAGACTATATCAGGTGAAAAACTTTTATAAAACGTACTATAATTCACGTAATGTATAAAGAAATTAACTAAATGAAAAGAATACTTCACTGTTATTTATATAATATTCAAGAGAGTTTTTTTAAACTTTCCGTTAATTGTATACTTAGTCCTTCAACTCTCCGATAAGCTAATAGCCCCATACTTAGGTTATAATCTAAGTTCTTTTTTAACTCAGCTTCGAGATGGACCGTATTTCGGTATTCATATAATTTAATTAAGTCCTCTTTTAGTCGGGAGTCGATTAGATTTAAGTTATAGCAGGCATTAACTTTTTGATCGTATCGTATCTTTGTTCTATCCACTGTTTTTTTTTCTTTGTAATATGTGTAAATCTCTTTCCCATCATGAATCAACTCTTTTTTTAATTTTTCTTTTTTATGTTTAGGTATCATAATTTGAGTAGATCTCTCTTGAAATAGTAAGTCCTGTACATGATCTTTATCTTCTAGTAGATTGAATAACACGTAATTTACCACTGCTTCTTGTATAGATACATACATAATAACTTGTGTTTTTATCTGTGCTAATAATAGCTCTTCTTTTGCTTGTAAACCCTCAAATATTTTATAAATCACTCGACAATTTTTATACTCTATTATTAATCTGTTTCTTAAATTAGAATCATTTATAAATGTGTAAAAATTTTCGTCATACCATTTCGTACTAGGTAAATGTCCATATGCGTAATCCATTATTTCATTTTGTAATTCCTCGGAAAATGGCATAATCCCCCTCCTAAATATTACGATATTGAATAATCAAACTATTGTTAATTTACATATTTACTTGGTAATATTCCAAGCGAATATTTGCAAGTGTGTAAAGCCGTCTTGGAAATAAAAAGCATGAATCTCGAATTAGATTCATGCTTTTTACTTCTTACCTAAGAGCAAAGTGATGGAAGATTATGGTATCTTAGAAACGACAAAATAGTACTAAACCAGCAATTACCTACTAAACTTCAGTTGTTGTGGAATATTTACGTCCATCCAATCGTAAGTTTCGTCAGAAACCATCCTGTAATTAATACCCAGTTTCTCAAAATACTTAATTGCACAAAGTACTTTCCTTTTTTCATGTGGAAAGCGTAATTCATCTAAATTCTCATTACCCTTAGTTTCCCGAATGAGTTCCAATTTCATTTGACCGTCATATTGACGAATGATAGCCCAATCAGGATTGTAATTACCTATAATCTTGGGTAACTTTATTTTAAATTTAGGTGGAAACTTAAAATAAATTAAGGTATGATCATTTTCTACGTCAGGCTTTACTAAGTTACTGATAAAGTTACGTTCAACCTCTGAATCTACTTGTACTTTATCATACAGACCTGCTCTTCCAGCCTCAATAAGCTCCCTTTGAGGTTGTTTGATATCCTCTGGAAAAAGATCTTCAATATCATAAACACTGGTTCCTTCAGCTATTTCAAATTTAATATTCTCGACTATATGATCGCTTAGTGTAATTCTGATTTGGGCTAAAAACTCATTAATCCATCCTTCCGGATTGTAAAAGATTTTTTCCTTTTGCTCCTTATTCATGCGCCTGAAAATCTCTACCACCGTTCGTTTTGTTAAATTGGTTTCATTTGCAGTTCTTGTCACAAAGTCAGGAATTGGATAGGTAGATAAATGGGTTGATTCTAAATGTTTTTTAGGTTTGTCGGCCCTTTCAATATGAAATTTATGTGGCTGAAATCTTTTAACAGTTACTTCATTAGTAAATTTCACAAAAGGTTCTCCATAAACCTCCCCTATCTCTAATACCTTATATCCTCGAAGACGATCGTCACGTGAAACTTTCTTTAAATCATCATCCTTCTCTAAGGTTATCTCATTTAAAGACCGTGTCCCTTTAGAATCTTCCATTTCTACCTTTACTTTTGCACTCTCACCTTCAAGTTCAATAAGTGAAATGCGATATTCACACATAATGAAACGGCCCTGCGTAACCTCAATTGATGGCGATGGAAAGCTAACGTAATTAAGTCTTTCCAAACACTCCTCAATCAAATGTTCGGTATTAATTGTCACATTGTAATTCATTTGCTTGTTTAACTTGTTCCAGAACTCTTTAAACTCCTCAGAGTGATAAAGCCCATTATTCCTTTTCACCTGCGCTTGTTGGGGTTTCTTCGGCTTAGGTGGTGCATCATTTCCATCTTCTATATATTCTTGTTGAAGACGGGAAACAAACGATTCATATTGTTCATTTGCAACAACAGTTAAAGTATTGACATCGTGATTTTCTGTTCTGTTTCCCTTTTGGTCTACGGCTAACCTTAACCCTCTTCCAATCTCTTGACGTTTCTTCATTGTGGAGGTAGTTTGATTCAACGTGCATATTTGAAAGACATTGGGATTATCCCAACCTTCTTTTAAAGCTGAATGAGCAAAAATGAAAGACACTGGTTCTTCAAAGCTGAGCAGACGTTCCTTATCTTTCATGATTAATTCAAATGCCTGTTTTTCCATTTTTCTTTGAGCTATTGTACGTCCTTCCGTATCTACAGCTTCTTCTTCAGGAGAATCAGGTTTAGGTTTGGCAAAATAACCTTCTCTTACCTGACTACTTTCAAGTACATTAAAATCTTCATAGTGTCTTTTTATTCTATTAAAACTCTCATCGAATAAGCGTTTAATTAGACCATTATCAGATGTGTAGTTCTTCACACGATCTATAAAGAAAAGTGACAAAACTTTGATCCCTTGAGCCTTAAGTAGTTTCTGTCTCTCCATATGGACACTTATTGTCCTTTCAATTTGAGATCGAAAGATACTCTCTTTTGATAACATGGAGTCACTAACAGCCAACTGAACATCATTCTGAAAAACGATCACTTGCTCATCTTCTTTCTTACCATACTTAATCTCATCAACAATGAAATGATCATAATCAGGGTTTTTAGTCTTGCTTCTTAGATCATCTCCCTGTTTTAGAGTAATCTCTTTTTCAGAAAGTTCTCCCTTGTCAAAAGCAAAAGCCTTGACTATTGCTGTGAGAGGATTACCCCTTTTCACCTCTACTAACCTTAACAATTTATCATTAAGATTCTCCAATTCCGATACACCAATTACTTCAATTTGCTTAACTAAATTATTTCTAAATGCATCCAATGGTGTCAAACGGTAAACTAAGTTTGGGGTTTCTTTATGTGTTGCTGAATACCTTAATACAAAGAGGGGCTTTAAGGTCCGAATAGATTCCTTGGCTTTTTTCGATTCATAGTTTTGTGCTTCATCTAAGATCATTACCGGCCTTGCTTCTTGAATGTATTCAAATGGCTTCCGTTCCCCTTGTAGCTTCTCAGTGTTTTTATAAATGTTATTGCTAGCTTTGTTAAATGAATCCACGGTCATAACCATTAAAGTTAAATCTGTATTGCTGGCAAATGAATTTAACTCGCCGATCTTGGCACTGTCATAAGAAATCAGCGAAATATCCTGGTTATCGTAGAGTTTCCGAAAGTGATTCCTCATAGAACTAACAGACTTTACAACACCTTCATATATTGCAACGCTCGGTACCACTACGATAAACTTTGTGAAACCATAATATTTCTTTAGTTCGTACATGGTTCGCAAATACGCATATGTTTTACCTGTTCCTGTCTCCATTTCAATAGTGAAATGCGGAACACGTATCGAGTCATTACCTGCAACTTCTAACACCATTCCATCATCCACTTCCAAATCTGTGGAAATGTCTATTTCACTACCCCTTTTTTCCTGACTATTTCTCTCCTGGACTGATTGAAGGTTTTCAGTTAATAGTATTTCATCTAAGAATTCATCTTTAGGGTAGTTAGGTGTCACATCATTAATCGTAGTTGAAAACATATCTTTTTGTTCTTGGAAAGGAATCCCTTCAAATAAATCTACCACGCTTTTTATTGCATCAATTTGAAATTCTTGATCGGGGTTATATTGAAGCTTTAGTTTCCCCATACTTTCTACCCCCTATCAAATGGTCTTCACACGTAACCTTTCACTTAGTAATACTTTTTGTTGATTAGAAAGTGCTTGATCTAAACAAATGAATGTAGAGTCTGCCTTTTCATTTATTAAATAATCCACGCTTGTTTGGTCTAATTCAGTCGAAAGATCTATTAAAAGAGAAAATGGAACATCCTGATGTGTTATTTCCCATATTTCACGCTTTTCTTCTATGTGACTGTCTAACGGAAACCCTTGGGTTAGCATCAGTTCTATGGCAATATCAAAAGGTTTAGATTCTTGTGTAAATGGTTTAGATTGCACAAAATCTAAGATATCTTCCAGTTCATCCATGCTTTCCCCTTCATATAATGACCATTGCTTCAAGTGAGTTCGGCTCATCTTAAAGACTGAAAAACCTCTGTCTAATATTGATTTATTACTACTTTTATCATAAATATAGTTAATAGCTCTTCTAATTCGTTCCTTAGTTACGTCTGCGATGGTTCCATAATGTTTATTTTGTGTTTTATCAGGCAACTGAATACATATAAATTTTCGGTTACCTGAGTCCTCCTCATTGGTCTCAAGTACTGCTTGAGCAGTCGTACCAGAACCTGCAAAGAAATCTAAAACGATGTCTTCACTATCTTTCTTAGTACTTAACTCTATAATTCTCTTTATTAGTCTGACTGGCTTAGGGGTATCAAACAAAGCTCCCTCATTAGGAAATAAATCCCTTATATTTTGTGTCGCTTCTTGATTATCTCCGCAATCCTCACGAGTCCACCATGTAGTAGGTACATTCCCTTGTTGAACTTCACTTAGAAATCTCTTTACAGAAGGTATACTGTTGCCATCTTTCCCAAACCATATCCTTCCATCATCAACCATTTCTTCAAATTTCTGTTTAGATACTCTCCAACATCTCCCATTACTAGGATGCACTTCTCGCCCACTCGGAGTTATTATTGGATAATCATATTTCGAAGAATAGGTTTTTACTAACAAATCGCCAGATTTCCATCTACCTCTGGGGTCATTATCAGGATTTTTATATAAAGAATTTTGTTTTTCTGTCCTTGGTAACAAATTTCTTTCCCAGCCATGATCATCAGTCTTTTTGCTCTTTTTGTTTTTGGCATAAACCAATAAGTAATCATGCATATCGCTAAAGTATGTCGCATCATTTTGAGGAGAGTATTTTTTTTGCCATACAATACTTGTTACAAAATTTTCCTCACCAAAGATCTCGTCCATAAGTTTCTTCAGGTTTGCTTGTTCATTATCATCTATACTTACAAAAATAACTCCATCCTTTCTTAATAAATTTCTTGCCAGTTTTAAACGCGGATACATCATACTTAACCAATTAGCATGATAACGTCCACTTGACTTAGGGTTACTGGTTAATAACCCCTCTTCATCAGCTTGACCTGTCTTTTGGAAGAATTTTTCTACAGGGTCTTTATAATCATCTTTATAAACAAATTCTTTACCTGTATTATATGGAGGGTCTATATAAATACATTTGACCCTATTGGAGTAACTTTTTTGTAAAATCCTTAATACTTCAAGGTTGTCTCCCTCAATAAAGGCGTTTTTTGTATGTTGTTCATTAACACCTTCGTTATTACTAAAAGTTAATGTTCCCTGTGGAGGTAGAAAGGATAACTTCCGAGCTTCCTTTTTACCAATCCAATTAAAGCTGTAGAACTCCTCTTCATCATTGATAAGATCATTATCTAGCATAGAAATTTCTTCTTTTAAGATATCTAAGTTAAGCTCTCCATCCCTAAATGCTTCAGGGAATAGTTCTTTTAACTTCGTAATTTTATCTTCATCAATTCGATCTGGCCTTTTTAATTCTTCATATGACATTTATTACACCTCTTCCTCTAAATTTGCCTCTATTATTTCATTTTTTTCATTATCAGTTCCGAAATCTTTAAAAAACTCTAAAAAGTCCCTCTTAACTCTTGAAGACGATGAAAAAGCATACTCTTTGTATGACTCACAGGAAAACCGAATGTCACAGTTACTACATACATGATCGATAAATGTTTTGTTATCAGATAGTTTGGTTTTAATTTTATCCACTGAAGGTGGTTCATACCTATGCTCTTCAATCAGATCAACTACTTCACCAAATGAATGTAAATGCTCCTGAACTTTATCAGGTGATACCTCAATATCTATTTCAGGTTGCCAATTTTCTAATGCATCCAATAAATAAGTTTCATCACCTGTTTGGTTATATCTTTGTTTAGCTTTTCTTAATTCATTAGTCTCTCCTGTAGCAATTAGTGTTGTTTGATCTAACTTCTCTCCTCTAATTGTTTGCCAAATATAACTATATATATTTAACTGACCTTCAAACTCATGTTTATTGCTCCTCACATATTCTGCATCATGAGTTTTAATGTCATATAAAGTGGTTTGTTCATCCTCCCTTACTACGTCAACCACACCTTGAATCGTATAAGTTCTACCTCTGGTTGACTTTTGCTGAGGTAAGGTAAGTCTTACTTCGGTATCTGCTACGTTTTCAGCGAGGTGGTTTAATTTTCTCCAATAGTTCTTAACTTGTTCAAGTGCCAGTTTTTTCACATGGGGGGATAGAGAGTGACCACCTTCGAGTCTAAGAAGTTCATAATTCTCCTCAAAGCTTTCCTCAATGAATCGAAACATCTCATCTTGATTCATCACTATCACCTCTTTGAGCAATGATTTTGTTATGGAGGTCTTCAATTGTCTTATGAACCAAGCTACCAAATAGCATTGTCTGTGTTCTAGATGGTACAAAACCATACTTTTTAAATGCCATATAATTTCTCGGACACTTTATATAAAGCAAATAATCACTTGTATACGAATATACTTTAGGAATATCCTCTTCCTTTGCAGTTACTTTAGATAGATTAAATGTATCTATACTACTTAGAGTTGGGTAATTCATTTCTTCGAAAAGTTTTTTAAATGCAGGGTCTACCACCTGGCCTCTACCTCTTAGGTTTGTTATTATTAGACCTTTTTCTGCTCGTGAGAGGGCAACATAAAATAGACGCATCGTGTCATACCTCGGGATTTTTTCTAGGGGTTCGCTTCCTCTATTTGTAATTGGTCTAATTATCTCTTCATTCTTAGGAACTCCAAAGTTTTTCTTACCAGGGGAACCTAAAACTACATAAGGGAACTCCAGTCCTTTAGATTGATGTATGGTTAGAAAGGGAACTCTACCTTTTGGAAAAGGCGTCTCATCATTTTCCACTTCTGACTCTCCTATTCTATAAAGACCGTAGATGTATCGGCCGAAGAAATCATTACCAAATTTATCTTCTACTAATCTTCCACCTGAAATAATTGAACGGCTTTGTTCCATATATCTGGACAGATACTCAGAAATCATAGAAAGATTGGAAATCGGGCCTTCATCTGTACCGTCTTCCGCAAGTTTAAATAGGCGAGAAAAGTATGGGAATCCAGTTAACCGATAAAATACGTCTAGTAAATTCCAATCTACTGAAGTTGCTCTATTTAAAATATATTGTAGTGAAATTGGTTTTTCTTCTTCTTTCTTTTTTTCAACTAGCTTATCTATTCTCCCCGCTGAAATACCTTTGTTTGCTCGCTGTGAAATTAGAGGAGTATTTACTAAGACACGCTTATGCTTCTTAGGGTTATACATATCTTTAATAGACCACTCATAATCATTAACTGTTTTAAGTAGTCTTATGTAATCCTCCCTACATTGCTTTAGTTCGTTGACTTTTGTTTCTATAAAATTTAAAAGACGTTCATCTTTGTTCATTAACTCTTGAATTAATGCCTCTGCTTCATCAAGCCAATCATGGAAGTCTTGGTATGACCCTGAGTAGTCTTGTCTCTGAGGCTTTCCAAAAATATGAATTAATACTCCTAGAATAGCCTTTGCTTCTTCGACTTCTAAAAACTGCCCAGCTCTGGGAGCATAAACATTGATCCCTTCACTTTCCAACGCCCTCTTCATACGTTTTACATGGACGTTATTTTTCAATGAGGGGAACAAAAATGCTATTTGATTTGGGTCTTCTACTATGTTCTCACTTATCATCTTACTGACAAAAGAAGCTATCTCTTTTGCAACTTCTTCAGAAGTATTAGGTTCAGTTGTAATCACAGCTAAATCAGTTTCTTGATTATGTGGCTTTATAGTTTTTTCATTTAACCTATGAAAACCATTCCCATCATCTCTAACCCAAGACTCTTTATCAATAAATGATGTATATGTTTCTACAATTTGCTTTTTAGAACGATAATTTATGTTTAGCTGAATTTCTTTTGGGCTTGATTGCAAGTAATATTGGCATCTATCAGGAAATTGTACAAAGTTCTCCACTGTAGCTCCCCTAAATCTATATAGAGCTTGATCATCATCACCTACTACACAGAAGTTTTTATAACCTGATGCGAGCTTAAAAAACAATTGCTCCTGAATATGGTTTGTGTCTTGGAATTCATCAATAATCACATATTTAAATTGACTTTCTGAACTATTCCCTTGACATAAAGTATCATAGGCTCTACGTTGAAGCAGAGCAAAGTCTACCATATTCTGATTAGCAAGATCTCTTCTGTACCAATCATAAAGATTAACAACCTTTAATAAGGTATTATTCTCTTGTGCATTTGCATAGGAAAAAAGGCTTGACATACTTATATTTTCTTCGCTGAATCTATTAAATATTGAAATAAGAGAAAGAGCTATATCATGTTTAGAGGAAGACCTTCTTCCAAAATAGTCTTTAAGTTCCTCTCGAAGTTCTTGTTCTTCAATATGTAATAAATCCTTCGAAACTTTCCAAAACCTTGTGGAATTAATCGTGAAGTATTGATCTAACTCGTCTAAAAGAATGGGAGGTTTTACCCTGCTACGTCCCTCAGTAAATCGCCTATCTGCAATTAAGCGTTGGCAAAGTGAATGAACCGTACCAATATACATACTCGATATATCATAAGGTACCCCTGTCTGGTTAGTTACACTTCCCAAAATTGATTGCAATCCATCCTTAAGTTGCTTAGAAGCTTTTTCAGTAAATGTGGATAGGAAAATTTCATCTGGTTTAACTCCCTGAAACACAATAGCGTTAACAGTTCTCCAAAGCAATACTCTTGTTTTACCTGAACCAGGGCCAGCCATTAAAAAAAGTGGACCTTCCAAAGTTTCTATAGCCTCACGTTGACCTTCATTAGGAGTAAAGTCATGCATACAAAAAATCTCTTCAAGTGAAACGCTCATAAAAGCCCCTCCTCTGCCAACAAATTATACTTATATTTTACCATATTAAATACTACAAAAATGGTAATTGGTAGGAAACTATGAAGGCTTGACCTCGAATTTCGGTTCTCTTAAATATCTAGTAAAAACAAAATAAGCCCTCGGGAGAGGGCTTTATCTTAGTATATAATTTAAACTAAATTCCATCTTGCCTTTTCGAATCTTCCTCAATTATTAGAGGTTATTCAAATGGCAGAATTTCCACTGCAGCCACTTTTTTATTTTTATTTTATTTATATAAATCTAAAGTGGTAAGGTTACACAAATTTTATATAGATTTCTGAAAATTCGAAGTTTATCTCTGTCTCTTCCTAGTACTTACATAGTTTTTCGGTTTGTCGATATAACTATTCTCCAATACACTAAATACTGATTTAGTTCCCTTTATTGCGGAATTTTGCGGATTCACATTATAGTGTGCTGCAAAGTGATTGGGGTTATCGAAATTATAGGCTAAAATCATATTATTAAACGATAACATACCGGAAATCTTATTTACCCTTTCATAATTACGTAATTCATCAGTATATGGTTCCCAACTATCCATGTTCTCTCTTACTCTTTTCAACTCGTATATATAGTCATCTTTACCAGAACCATTGTTTAAGAAGACCGCATCAAAATCATTTATAACGCTATACTTACTTAATTTACTTCTAGTCCACAGCTGAAAGTTGTCATTAAGACTTTTATTCCTATTCTTAACCGTCCCTGGATTTTGGTTAATATTCGGTAACTGAGAATTAAAGGCCATGATTAAACCATTACTATCAACATCGATGTAGTTCCTATCAAAAATCTTATAGGAGAAAATGTTAGGATTTGTGGGCGAAAACAATAAAATGTTTAACTCTTTTCCGAACTTCTCATTGATTAAATTAAAGTCTTGGTTATTGGTTAAACTAGTTTTTATTGCAGACCAGTCTTCTTCAATAGATTCTACTGTTAATATCCAAATATATCTTCCCCTTAGATTTATATATCTTATTGTAACAACAGAATTATCAGGAAGATTAAGCCTTTTCCTGAAACTTTCATGACCTGAAACATACATATTATTCATTTGAGCCAACCAATCGTTTAACCAATCACTTTTAGATGTTCTAGTCAAATATACTCCCCCCTAATTAAATGCTATTTAATACGCTATTATTATAGCATGAAATCAAGGGAATAAATGGATATAAATAAAGCCTATCGACTAGAAATAAAACGGAATCAAGAATTCTCCCCATACATATATAGTAATATTTTCTCACATTCAGAAATTATCTTGGATAACACATTTTAATATAAGATTCTTCTATGAAAATAGTGATTACATCTAAACTGTACAATAATGACCGACTTAAGTTCTAAATATCGGCTCTTGATCTAGTTTAGGCTCTTTCTGAGGACTCTTTTCTTGAATTTCTTTTCCAGCTAATTTTAAGTTCGTCATTCCAATCTTTAAGCCTTGATAAATCAGTACTTGAGAGGTATTTAGTAAATAACCCATGATTCTTGCCAGCAAACTCCCTCCCCGCCTTATCATTATCCGTACAAAACGTTATTTTCTTCAACTTATAGCCTTCCTTCCCCATCCTTTTAATTTCATCAATCATAGTCTGGCGCTTAAGCCCTGACATGGAAACTAGTCGAGTGTTCTGCAGCTTTTCCTTCTTAATACTCCAATAAGACAGCGCATCGATCGGGCTTTCAAAAAAGTGGATGGAATTGGGTTTACCTATATCCACCGAAAACCCTGCCGAACCATGGCTGTTCCTATCAATTCCTTTAAACATTCGCCCATCTTTCATAGTAGAAGTTCCTTGGCGATCTGATCCTACAATCTCTCCCTGGTGTTTCCACTTAAAGACCACATTCCCGAGCTTGTCCTGGGCAATTAAGTCTTTACTCTCTAGCCAGTTAATAATCTTAGGATGAATCTTCCTTTCATTCGTTAGATAATCTTTAGCCTTTGTCCTATCGTTCACTTCATAATGAGAAGGATATTGATAAGGCTCCTTAGGCTTTTGCTCTTGGATGTTGTCTTTTAATTTATAACCTTGTTCGTTCAGATCGAGGACAGCTTCCGGAAAGCTCATGCCATAAAACATTTTGGCAAAGTTAATGACTCCAGCTCCTTTTTCATCTCTGGAGTTCCAAGCATACATTTGGTCCTTAATCACTAGGCTGTCATTCACTTGATGTCGGTAGTACTTTCCCTCTCTTTTTAATGGCTCACCTTTACGTTCTAGATAGTCAATGAGATCGACGTTACGGGCAACCTCCACTTGATCCGCGCTTACATGTTTAGCCATGCAGCACTTCCTCCTCTCTAAAATTAGATATAAAAAAAGACAGGGAGAATACTCCCTGCCTAGCGTTCAACCTCTACTTCTTCTTTTTGCTTTTCCCTCTGCTGAAAAGTCTCCTTTTTCCCTTTTCCATTCTTCATTTCTGAAGTGGTGCTTTTATTTTCTTTCTCTTCATGGAACTCTCGGTCCAGCTTACTTTCAATTTGAGATAGCCGCTGCTCTCCACGCTCCGTTAAAGGCAGCTGTTTTAATTCTTGAAGAGATTCCTTTTTGATTTGGTACACCTCTTCTTTACTGTGAGTCTCCTGAAAAGCACGCATCTGATTTAAACGTTCTTGCCGGTCATTGTTTTCTTCTTTATCCAATTCTTTTCCGACTGTTGGTTCAATAAAGTTCATGAGCTCTTTTTTATAAGCATCCTTGAAGTCTTGATGAGAATACTCTTCTTCGGCATTTTCTTCTTTAACAAACGGCCCGCTATCCTTCTCAGCCTTACTCACTTGACTTCGGTACATATCCCGAAGCTTTTCTGAAGGTAGTATCGCTCTTTCTTGTTTGTCCTCTTCCATTTCATGTTTTTGTTCTTTAACACTCATACCTTTCTCCCCTTCCTTTTCTTGGCCCATGGATTCTTCTATGGTCGTAATAAATTCTTTAGCTGTTGACTGAACTTCTTGTAATAGGCTCTCATGGTCTTTAAATTCATGATCCTTGGTCCAGTGATGCAGATAATCTAACGAGTAGTCACTGGTATCAATATTGAAATATGAAGCAACCGTATAAGCTGTCATTTCCGCCTGAAATTCTTTCTCCGGTTTTGTGTATTCATTTATGTTTTCCTTTGTGTGAAGCTTGGCATGAGTCAGTTCATGTAACAGAGTTTTTGTATCTTGTCGCTCAGAGTTACGCGGATTAAGAGCGACTTCATCTCTGCCTGTGTAACTTACGCCTTTAGCTGCTCCTAACTCTTCATAAGGCTCTACAATTTGTATGTTGTTTTTATCGGCTATAGCCTCCATCCCTTGTCGAAGCTGAGTGTAGTTTTCAACCTTCCCATCGATCCATTTGTTAGGGAAGATTTGAGGCAGGTCTTTTTGAGTGGCTGTGGTCTGAGAAACATCAAACACACTCCCGGTAGAATAAACAAGACGGCCATCTCTTTTATCGAGTTGGCCGTCTTTGACTTGTTGCTTTTCTGTTTTCGTTGCATATTTCAAAGGTTTCCATTCGCCCTCTTCATCTTGGAACTGCTGGCCTAAACGATTGGGTACGAGAACCTTTAGACTTTTCTCTCCTTTGTTTACGGAGAACCCTTTGTCTTTCCAGAAGGCGTAAGAACCTACAGCTTCTGCTCCTGGAAACTGTGAATCAATTAATGCAGTATTCCGTGGAGAATACCGGTGGAACTTTCCCATAAAGTCTAGATACTCTTTCATTTGTTTAGGAGAATGAAAGTGCTTAGAAATACTTTCTTCCATCCCTTCTGTCAGTCGATTGATCTCTTCTTTGACCTTTTCCGGTGATTTCTGTTTATAGGATTGTTTAGTCTTCGCCATGATCTTCAGCTCCTTCACTGATGTTCATGAGTTCTTCCATTTCTTCCTCACCGTAATTGGGTTCTGTATTTAATATCAGTTCCTTTGTTTTCTTATGAAAAGGAATGAGTAGATTCTCTTGATTCACTAAATGTTGCTCAAGATCATCCATTTCCTCAGCACTTAACGTTAAGGTATATTCCTGCTGGCCCACGTCCACCACGAGCTCATTATTTTCACTTAAACGCTTAAACACACCTACTTCATAATCGCTATTAAATAAAAGCATATCCTCACTCCTTTGTTGAATAATTCCTCATTTATACCATTAGCTTGATGCTGGTTGAGTCTCTGTTGCGCTTATTCTCTTCTGACGCTGATGACTGATCCTTTCTTCCACCGCTTGTTTCGCATCCTTCATTGCTTGGCTTTCAAAGATTGGCGTGGTAACACAACTTTCTAAGTTCTGATCCATCGCAAAACCGTTCATTAATTCTAGAAGGACTTGTGTATTTTTATCGCTTCGATTGGCTGCTAACCGCAACCGTTTCATTTCTTCAGAAAACACTTCTTGAAAACGTTGAGCCATCAAACTCAGCGCATATTCTTGAGTATGATCCTTCGCATTCTGCGCTTCCCATTCCTTAATCATACGGTCTAAAGCTTCGCCAGGATAACGGATATGATGCTGTTCCTGATACTCTTTGATTACCGCTATCGTCTCTTCATGAAGTGTGACGTTTTGACGCCTTCTCATTCATGGATCCCTACCTTTCTCTTTCGATTTTTCGTTCTAATTTCTGATGATCCAAGTCATTGATAAACTGCTCATAGGTTTGTCCCATCGAACGTTGAATGCTTCTCAAGGAACGTTGCAATTGAACTCCTGAATGTCTGGACATGTAAGAGGCATTTGCGTGTGTCGTTTGTCTAGGATACTGTTGGTAATCGTATCGTTTCATTTCTTGTAAGAACGCATTTCCCATTCGTTTATAGAGATCATCCAGCTTGTTTTGTTTGTAATGTTGATAACGCTGCTTATCTTTCGGTCCATCCCCATAGGCTTGCTTAAATTCATTTACTTCCTTGTCCAATTTTTCATACAGCCGGTTCATATCTTTGGCGTGATACTTATCTAAATACTTTGTGGTTAATTCATCAATCTTTGGTCGAATAGGATTTAGCGTTTGATAGCCATAGTGCCACTGTCGCTTATCCTTAGGCAAGTGATTATACACGTCGAGAAACAAAGGTTTCATTTCTCTATTGCTCCATTTCATGCTGCTATTCTCTTTCTTTGCATTCACCATATGGTCACGGATTAACGAGTTTATTTGATTCCGTTCTTGTGTTCGATCTACCAATCCATTGACCACTTCACTTTTCATCGCGTCTAGCGTTTTTGGCTTTCGCTTTCCACGTTCACGAGTCGGGTTTGGTTCGACTGTAGCTACATGAATGTGAATGTTATCTGTATTATAGTGAATGGCCGCCGACCAAACAGCACTCTCTTGTAATCCCTCTTTTTTCATCATCGACTGCATGGATTTTCTTGTCACTTGCTTCAAAGCGTCTTCATCTAAGGTGTTTGTCTCTGAATCATAAACCCCTCGGTTTTGAAGCCAATCATTATTAAATGTAATAACATCTTGCCACATGATACTGTTCATCTTTTGAGCTTGTTCAAATAAAGATTTAATGCCCTGCTTTTCTTCCACCGATAAATGGTCCGACTGCTGAGTAAACAAAGTAGATGTTTTATCTGGATCGTCCATATAGTGATTATATAAACTAAACATGGACCGATGAGCATCCCCTTTTCCTTTGGCCTCTTCCCGATCCACATACTGGACATAATCTTGAAATCCTTTTTTATTCGCGGTCACGAATTTTGTTTTTAAAACCACTCCAGGCGTTACGGTTTTACTCATGCTTCTTTACCTGGTTCTTCAATCTGCAAGAGATCATTCATTTCTCGAATCGCTGTATAACAATGAGCCATAGTTTGAATGTTTCGATCGACTAATTGCTGGAGTCTTTGCTCACGATGGTTCTCTTCTCGAAAGACAGCTAACTGTTGCAATTGAGCATGTAAGAACTCTTGCCGACTTAACCCTTTTTCTTCTGCAAGTTCGTCAATTCGTTGAACGGTTTTCGGATCCATATAACGAATTCTTACTTCCATTAATATCACTCCTTTTGATAAAGTCCCTAAAACTAGTGAATAAAGAGAAGAGCATAAGGGGTTTTTGTTCCCACTTGGCGTGTGAAGCCCGGCAGAGCCGGGCAAAACGAGGGAACAAGAAAATCTCCAGATGTGCGGTCGCTGTGCGGCTAAAACAGGAACAATCATTCGTGTATTCACCTTGATGTGTGGCCCCTGCACAGGAGATGTGTGGTCCGTGTGTTGACCTTTTTCACAACCTACACCCCATTTAGTTCGAAATCATCTCCCGTTTCTCTTGCAACATCTCAACTTTTTCAACGATGGTTTGGATAGTTAGTTCATGTTCAGCTGCCTCTTGATTGATCTGATCATTTTCATTTTCTAGCTGATGAATTCTAGCCTCCGTTTGCGTTTTCTCTTCCTCTGTTTCGTAAAGAAGCTCTGACTCTAATTCAACGGTTTTCTGATCAATTTCTTTGATTCGTTCATTGATCGTTTGAATGCTTTCCTTCTTCTTTTTTATAGTTTCTTTAGCCTCTTCGATCTCTTCAGATACAGCAGCTACTTCATATTTCTGCTCCGTTAAAATAGTTAGTTTTTTGTCCATATCCACTTTTCGTTGATCTGTATAAATACGTGCCAGCTCTTTCTTTTCCTCACCCCCTTTCAAGGAATTTTGAGTACTCTCTTTCGTTAAAAGCGGATTGGTATTTTCCTTATTTACATCTAAGGCCATGACATCAAAGGAAGGACTTACCTGTTGGATACTAATGACATATCTACTTTCATCGCTGTACTCTACGTGCGTTGGAAGATCACGTTTTGGATGCTCTTTTTCCTGAGCCGTGAAGCTTAATTTTTCATCTAATAAAGTGGTTGATTTATTAAGGTTCAAGGTGACAACCATCAACTTTTTCGTTGGATTATAAACCCAGTCCTTTATGGTCAGTTCGCCTGATCCTTGTAAGTTCAAAGGTTCATTGACAGGTGTTTGTTGAACTTTACTCTGCTCTTCATCACCAAAGATAAAACCAGAAAACAGGAAAAAAAGAAGCGCCATGGCCATGACGCTTAATCCAGTAAGATATTTTTTTGAGGTCCCTTCGGTAATATGTTTCGTGTGTTTCTTCATGAATAGCCCTCCTATTCTACGTCTTGAAAATCTGTTATCTTCCACTGTCCTTCTTCCCTATGAACTTTTATATTTAGAAACACGGGAGACACCTGTTGTTGATCGCTCTGTAAAGAATAGAGCGTGTGTTTAAACTTAACTAATACGCTAGCTTTATTGTTTTTGAGATTACCTGTTTTGATGAATATTTCTACTTCACCCACCTCCGTTTTCCTGTCTCCTTTATAGTTAGCTGTAGGAAAGAAGGTTGCAGCTAAATCTTTGCTCATCACCTTGTGTGCTTCTTTTTTCCTTTCTTGGTAGGTCTCTTTATTCTGTTTAAAAGCAACCTCTATAAACACAGAAACCTGCTTCACTAAAGCGTCATATCTCGCTTGAATGTCAGCAGGTTCCTGTTTTTGTAATGTCATCTCTAATTCAGTGTTTTCTTCCATAACTTTTTCGGTTTTCACTTTTAATTGATGCAAGCTTTCCTGTAGATCATCACTCAATTCTGTACGTGCAGCATATATATTAACCGATGTGAGAACGATTAACAGAACGACAAACAGGACAAAAAGAACACGTCTATTCATCAACGTTCTCCTTTCTTAAAGTCCAAGATATGGGGCAGGATTCACATCAGAACGATACTGTTTTTTGGTCCGAACTTCGAAATGTAGATGGGGACCTGTAGAGTTTCCTGTCGAACCACACTTGCCTACTTTTGTTCCTTTTTGAATCATCTCCCCGTTTTGTACACTTATCGTATACAAATGAGCATAGTGACTAAAAAGTCCCTCTTCATGTTTCACAAGAACGTTATTTCCATATCCTGAGTTTTTTCTTACCACCTCAACCACTTGACCGTTATCTACGCTTTGAATAGGCGTTACGGCGTTAGTACAAGCAAAGTCTACACCTCTATGCATGTCCGGTGTTCCATCAAAAGGGTCTGAACGCATTCCGTAATCAGATGTCTGTGTGAGTGATCCTTCAATGGGCATAACCCAATCTCCCGTTGGTTGTAAATCTGCTTCAATAACACCGCCTTTAAGGTAACTTAAAACGGCCTCAACATAACCAATATCCCCATAACAAGCTCCTGTTTCTGCCGACTCAGGTCGAATGCAGGAATACATGCCTGTATGCTTCAATTCCTGGTACTTCATTCTTGAAAATTCTATCGCTAACTCTTTGCTGTATTCTCCATTGTTGTGTTCGTTTGCGTAATCAATGAACCCTCCACCGAAGTTATAAGCTTGGAGTGTTAGCTTAATATCTCCCCCTGCTTTCTCCAGCATTTCAGAGAAGTATCGGATCCCGACATTAATACTTCTTTCAGGATCCTCTATCGTGTTTGGAGGTAGACCGAGAGACTCACTTGCTTGCATCACATCATCAAGACGTCCACCAGATTCCTGCATAGTTTTGGCCAAGAGAAGTTCCACATACTTGGACACCCCATACTTTTCAGCATATTCTTCAAACAGAGGACGGTACTCTTCTAGTGCAGCTGAAACTTGTGCTGTTCCATTTACCACATCTACGGACCTCACATCCTCACTGGAGGAAGACTTTTGATAACCGATCAACCCTGTAATGACGGAAGCATACAAAAGCATTTGTAAAAGGAAAAGAGCTACCAGAATACCAATCAACCAAAGCCATACTTTCCGAGGGAATAACCCTAGGAGAAGGGACCAAGGCATCCTTATGCACCTCCTCCAAACAAGGCTAATTCTTCGTCCGATACCTCCACCTTGAAACGAATGTTTTCAACCGCACGGATGCTTAACATCGTCTCCCCTGTTTGTAGGTAAGGGATATCTTTTAATTCACTTTGGCTTAATTGCCCCATGAATATTTGCTGCATCATCTCTAAGTTGTTACTATCTTGCTGCATAATAATTTTGTATTGGGTCAGTTCAAAAAGCTTCTTGATTTCCTCTACCATACTCTGATCCGAACCCTCAGGAACAAAATCACGGATGGTGTGACTGGCATAGAGAAGAGCACCAAAATACTTCCTGGCCTCTCGGCTAAACTTTGTAAGAAAATCAAGAGCACTCTCACTTTTCTTCTTTGTATTAATGATGTGGTGAGCTTCATCCATCAAGATGAGATATCGTACAGCGTCTTCAAAAGCTAATTCTCCTCGATTATAAGCATCAAACTGAGGTGAACCGTTCGTTAGCATGGAGTCCCACAGGAGGTTGAGTACATTAAACAATTGCGCTTGGAAAACCTCTGCCCTCATTTGCGATAGGCCCCTAAGGGTAAAAGTAACGACCTGTTGCTCATCAAAGTGTTCAATGGTTGATACGCCATTAAAGAGATGCGCGTAAGTCTCTACAAGGTTACGTATGTTTAATTCGATGCTTTCCAGGCGTCGTTTCCTTTCCTGACTCAACTTCTCTTTTTGCTTCCCTTCCTTGATATTTTCATAGAGTTGTTCTTCGATAAAGGCAAGAAAATCGGTAAAGATAGGGTACTCATGGACAGAAAGTTCGGTTATATTTGATTTTGAATCATCGTTCCATAAGCCAAGCTTTTCATAGAGCTTTCTTAATAGATTTTCATATTCTTTCAATTCACTATCATTCGCTTCAGGTGCTAAGAATTTATAGAATGTTGTCAATTTGGATAAATGCTGAGTAAAGGACGTATATTCGTCCTCTGCCGTTCGATACACCTGCAAAGGATTGATGACCCCATCGGACCCATCGAGAGCAAGCTGCTTCCCACCTAAAGCTTCCGTTAACTCCACAAATTCTCCTGTGACATCAAACGTCCGGACCTTATATCCTTTAATCGCATTATCCAGCATGATTTTCTTAAGCGTAGTAGATTTTCCTGCCCCCATCGCTCCTACCATGACTCCGTTATAACTTTTACGCTGCTGATCTCTATGAAAAAGATCAAAGACGACGTTTCCTCCTGTGAGTGTCGTTCCATAGAATGTACCGTAAGGATCATTTAAGCTAGTAAAATGAAAAGGAAAGCCACCAGCTAACCCTAAGGCGGGTATCGGATGACCTTCCCTTTTGTTTCGATAAGTGGATTGTTCGGTATAATTCGTGAGTAGTGATTTCCATTCGAATTCCTGTTCGTTTAAGAAGATAGATCCTCGAAAATTCTCGTCCTGTAACGTCGATAAGACGACTTTCACTTTGTCTTCCAGCTCTTCTTTTGTTGGTGCACTTACATAATGCCTAAGGTGAACACGTTTAACGATCTCTCCTTCTTCAGACACCTGATTGTACAGCTGCCGCAAATCATCGTAGTTATTTTGCGCTTCTATGATTCCTGCATTATCTTTTTCATTAATCATTCTGGAACTCTGTTCAGCCATCCCTTTGTTCAAACCATCTCTAACTTTGTAACGATCGTCAGAGACAATATCCATCGTAGTAATGACATTCTCCATATTGAAAATAGGCTCTAACCAAAAATCTGAAACATTTTTAGGGAAGGAATAGACATGGACACAAACTTCATAACCGTCTCCTTTCCGGGTGAAGGTTTCGTGAAATTTAATTCCTCCTTGCGGTTGAATATGGGCCAGTAAGAAAGGGTTAAATCCTTTTTCTTGTGTTTCTTCGGCATCACTTTTCTTCTTTAAAAATGAGAACATTCCTTAACCCCTCTTTTCTAATTTAGAATTTTGATTGTTTAGCTTATAGAGCAAGTCAAGCTTCTTTTCATCGGTTAACTCAATGACCGGAGCGACTCGTCCAAGATAACGCCGGCAATTGTTTCTATACTCAGCAAGCTGTTTAAGGCTAGTCGCGTATATATATAAATAAAATTCTCTATTCGTCCGGTAGGTCTCTAAAAAATGCAGCTCCTCTCTTTTTCTAATTAAAAAGCGCTCATACAGAGGCGCTTTGTTTTGAGCAATCTTGTAATTAATCGCATCTAGTTGTTTTTTCATATTAACCGGAAAATTCATAGATACGATCTTGATATCCGGCGCATATGATTGAAAGAACTTAGCCATCTTCATGATGTCGTACTCGGTTTCCTGGGTAGATGGAGAATAAATATCTTTACTCTGAAGTTGCATCACGTCCATATAGCCCGTGTCTCCTTTTAATTGAAAGGATCCTTCTTCGGTCATGTCCTGAATGGGAAGAATCTCAGCTATAGATGGAATTGCCACCTCTCTCTTTTTCTTTTTAGCGTTCGACCTTTGCTGCTTCTTGTTTTTCTCAGTAGTTTTTCGTTCATCAAAAAGAGCCATTTTTTCGGAACTGTCTTCTTTAAAGAAAGGTTGGTCTTTCTTATTCTTCTTCATTTAAAGTCCTCCCTCATTTTTCTTTCCTGCTACTTCATGAATCAGGTCAAAAATTACGCCGACCGTTTCATGCTCCCATCCAGACAACCACCGAATCTTCCATGCTTCTATTTTTGTTAAGTCTCGTCCAAGCTGTGCCACAAGAAGTGCCTTAAACCTTTGAAACGTATATCCTTCATCTTTTAACTCTTCATATTTGATCACTATTCCTACCATCCTCCCTTTCTTTTTTATCGATGGCACAATAAGCAATTCGGTCCCTTGTGACAGCTAAGAACAACGCTTTTGCCATACGCAGCTTTGGATTCGTTTTGGGTCGGATTAACCAACCAACCATCAATAAGATCCAAAAGATTGCATACCACCAGACGAATGAAGAATGAACGACATACCGAAATGTAAAGCCTATGCCGCCGAGGATGAGGACCACAAGTAAGTCTGTAAGGTAAAATAGACGATTGATCTTCAACTCACTTCCAATTTCGGATGGAATCTTATATTGCAATAAAAACACTCCTTCATAACAAAACGCGGACCAAGTTAAGACTCATGCCCGCGTTTCTTAATTTTATTTATCCAGTTCTCCGTAGTGTTTCGAGATAAGTTATACGTCCGTTTTGCACTTTGAACCTTAGGATTATTAGTAAGTCGCTCACCCAACCGATCTTTCATATATCCTCCTACAGTTCGCTGCTCTGTTCTATATTGATTAGGCATAGGAATATCATCTGGACTTTTTGGAGCTTTTACGTCTGGTGTTTCTAATTTTGCGCTTGCAGCTATTTGGTTTGTCTTTTCCTTAGGTTCATTATCGTTTGCATCTAAACGTGCGCTTCCTGTTTCACTACTACCTATATCTTTCTCTTGTTTTTTATCTTTCTGAGGTTGAGTATATATAGGTTGCTCATTGCTTTGGTTCGATGACGGTACGTCCAATCCTCCTGGGGAATCTTCTTTTGTAGTGTTCATAGAGGACTCTTTCTGAGAAGAAGGATGAGACTGACCCTGAGTTTCATAGCTGGATGAACGATTTCCTGCCTCCGGACTTCTAACTTCTTTTCCTCCCAACGAACCCTTTTGCCCTTCCTGATTGAATCTCATTGGACTTGGCTCTTGTTTTTTTCTATTTCCTTGACTTCTATTTCCTTCAGTTGATGATGAATCACTTTTTCCTTTTGTCTTAGATTCCCTCTCATCTTTGCGTCCATAGATACCAGCGACCGCACCAGCTGTCCCGGCACCTGTATTCATCAAGGCTGATACACCACCACTTGTAATAGCTCCTGCAGCTTTCTTCACGGGAGGTCCGAGTGTTTTAGAAGCTAGGTAACCACCCATCGCCACATGCCAGGCATTTTTCAATCCAGCATCAATTCCAAAGAGTTTTTGCACGATATTAGGACCATCAATGACAGCCAAACTTCCTGCAATTAAAGCAATCAGATACCCTAGTCCTTCAAGATTATTATTTATAAAAGTTGTGTAATACATATACACACGAAGACTTAAGAAAATCATGATAAGCGAAGCAAAAATGCTTCCAATATTCTTAATGATCGCTTTCAATCGCTGGCCCGTGGATATATCAGAATACGCCATAATTAGCGCCACGATATGATTAAAGCCAAGCTCAAAACAGAGCTTGGCTACTTTAATCGATATTAATATCATGGTAAAAGCCATAACGGAAAGAGTTACGATGGCAGTAAACCAATCCACATGCCACCTGTAATAATTTTCTGGAAGGAAATCAAACAGACCACTTTTTCCTAACTCAACAAGCCCTTCTTCACCATTTGATTCCAACCCTACTTTGTTCATTACAAGCTTTTGTCCTTTATTTGATAGGCTATCGCCATTAGATTTTTCAAAACTATCGTCAATCGTTTCATTAATGGATATTTTATCAATTGAGTCTGGGCTTATATGATGTTGTTCTTCTACATCTGGATCTGTCCAGTCTGTTTCTTCATAAATGACTATGTCTGTAATATGGTCTCCCATTACTCGATCGGAGGTGGTAAAAGAATCTGTTTGTACTTTCGCTACGTCCATTGCATCTCCAGTAAAGTCATTAATTTTCCCCATTCCAAAAGACAACAGAGAAATCGTCATGATCGATATAAATAGGTTCATTGGAATGTCAGATCGATTCTTTTCTTTATTAAAGATTAATCGAAAGCCGATCATTCCCAATGAAATGGCCAGCATGATATAGAGAACAGGCTGGATGGTTTCGAGAAAGTTAGTCACGGGATCGCTCGAAAAGAAATCCGTTAAGGTTAAGACCTGATCAACCATTCCTTCCAGACCATCAACAATCATTTTCAAGAATAATATCGTTCCCCACCCTACGATCCTTAACCCAGATGTAAAGATATTATTCGTTGATAAGACTTCGGAAAACCTTAACAATATCTCTAACAGTTCTTCATCGGACACTCCATCACCACCTTTATTATTTTTCCCTTTTTCATCCCTGCTCTACTGGTGTTTCCTGTTCTTCAATTAACTTATCTATTTGTTTGCGAATGTGACTATACACTTGTCGGTTAATTTCTTGGTGATCGCCTAAAAGCTTTAAGTTATAAAGAAAAGCTTCCATAGGTTCATCATTCATTTCCTCCTCACTGTGTTCTAAATGAGGAGCAATTTGTTGGTGGATCAGGGAGAATGTGCTTTTATCAAAGAACTCACCGACTTTTTCCTTCCTCCACCATTCCATAGGTTGTTCTGAATCACTGAATGGTCCATTTTGTGAGTGATTTTCCATATCCTCTACCGCCTCGTCTGTCTGTGCTTTATTAGAATAGCCAGTTTGAAAATCAATAACTAAGTCTGCTGGAAGAACATGGCGGTGTGGGGTAGAAATCTCTTCTTCCGTAATTGATCTACCTGGACGGAATTCTGAACTAAGATACGTGTGAGCATATTTCATACTGTACTTTCCTGTATTATAAATAGGAAAGGCACGAATCTTTCTTCCTTTCTTATCACGACGTAATAGCACACGTCGCACTACCGTATCTCCTTCCTCCAATTCCTGCAGTTCATTGGCCGTTAGAAGGTCTCTTCCTTCCGTACTTTCCGTTTTCGACTTATCCAGGGAAAAGGTAGATCCAGACCGTGTTTGAGTATTTAACGTTTGCTTTCCTAACTTGGAAGAAAAATAGGAAGCAGAATCATAGTCAGCACTCAATATATAAATTTCATTTCCACAGTTACCACGAATGGTGGCTTGCCCATCTTCTCCATACAGATCTTTTAATTGAGCATAGGATTGAACAACTAAGTGAAAGCGAATGTTTCTTCCCAAACATACCGTGATTTTATTATCCATATCTGCTATTGCAGGCATATTCCCGAACTCATCTAACATAAAGACCACTTCTCGTAAGCATTTTTGTCCTTTGGCAATGGCTGCATTTTTTGATAACACATAATACAATTGGCTAACGAAAATAGACGGTATAGCATGAGTAGACGTATCATAATCGGGTGTAACCATAAACACAGCAATAGGCTTATTGGAGTTAATAATTTCTTTTACTTCCATAGTGCTACTAGCAGAAATATAAGAAAAAGAAACCTTGCCCGTTTCCTTCTCTACTTTGTCAATCCGAATCGTCGAGCTATCCTTTTGAACTTCTTTAACTTTTGAAGATCCAGGAGCCAAGTCTTGAGAAATAACTAAATGATCTCCGACCTCTAATGAGGTTTTAAAGTTAATGGTCCATGTCCCACTCTCTCCTGATTGATTGATTTCAGTGGTTCCATCCGGAAATGAAATCATTACTTTGGAAAAAGGGCGACCTCGCCCCTTAATACTTTGACCGAAGCCCACTCTTTTTAAATCTAAAGAGTTTTTTGCTGTCATTTTAGCTGTTTCACTCATAGTGAATTTCGTCAATCCATTCATCGCTGTCGTAAAAATGCTTGATCGAGTATTCCCTTTGGAAAAATTACTCGTTGCATATTGACCTTTCGCCACATGGGATTGGGGTAGTTCTTGGAAGAATTGATCCAATGCATTGTATTCTTGGCCATCTTCATCCATTTCATTTCTAGTCCCTAACTCTGAGAGCATGTTGGCGACCGTGTACATCGTAATTTTCTCTTCCATCCCTTCGGTTATGCTTTTCTCTGTAACCGCAAGGATCATAGCATTCACAAGTGATTTAGCTGAATCATCCCACATAGGTTCTTTAGCATTCGGATTGTGGTAAAGCATATGAGTAATGGTTTCGCAAAGCGTTTGAGCTGTAGAATAATCCCCATCCTTATAAGATTGTTTAACCAACTCTAGCAAATTGAAGCTCATGCTTTGCATGGGATTCATTAAGTTTAAGACCTCAACCTCATAACCTCTTCTCTCCAGCGTCTCCCGGCTAGAAGCAAATAACTCGCCTTTAGGGTCATTGATGACTAAAGAGGGCTGATATTCAGCACGAGAGTAGGCATCTATGGTTGGAATAACATAGGTTTGGCCCTTACCACTCCTTGTCGTACCAATAATTAGATTATTGACAGGTGACGGATCAATAAAAGCTTTGTCCCCTTTTCTAGATAACACAGGGCCTCCTTTACCTTTATATGGTTGTTTTCGATCAGGAATGGCCCTGTACTGTTGTTGAATTTCTTTTCTCGTTGCAAATCTCTGGGAACCTTTTTCGTCCGTGCCTACGGGTTTAAAGTTACTTCTAAGTTTGTAAATCATGTTGGCTATACCGACTAAGCCGATTAAGGCCGCTATTCCATAGTAGAGAGGTTGTTCTTGCATATGAAAATCTGTCAAAAATGAAGCTTTAATTTCTATTGGTTTACTGAATTCTGGGAAAGTCTTTAAGGTCGACCACATGGCATATCCCAAATTCCATACGAAAGTACTGACCAGCATCGTGGATATAAAAAAACAGATGCTTAGGAGAATAAGCACCTGTTTTTTAGCAATGACTGATTTCAAATGAATCACCCTCTTATATATTGTTCTTTCGGCCCTCCAGCTCATCTTGTTGTTCCTTAAGCGAATCGATTTTAGATTGATTTTGATCTTCCGACTTTTTCTCTGTTTCTATTTGGCTGTTTATCTTCGTCAACTGTTCCACAATTTCTTGATACTCATTAATCTTTTTATTCAGTTCATCATTTTTCGCTTCACTGGCCATCTTTTTTGCATCTTCCAATTGACCAAGCCTCAAATAAGCGATCCCCTTTTGTTTATACAGTTCAGGAGACATCGCCATATCTTGAATATCCACCGCCTGTTTGTATTCCCCATTATGAAAGGCTATTTTAAATTCACCCAAAGGACTTGGATAAGCTTCTTGAAAGGAAATCAATTCTTCCAGACCATGAACTTTCATGACTTGCTCAGCCAGTGAAGAAGAGTTTTTCTTGCCCACATATTGCAAAGCTTGATCATACTTTTTAAGTTCCACCAGAAAATGAAGCAATGTTTTGCGCTCCGATTCCGTTAAGGTTTCCATTCCTTGTAACTGATCAACAGCTTTTTTCTGCTGACCTGTCCAATAACCTTCATAAGCCGTTTTTACATTCTCCGTTTTTTCCAGCTCTTGTGTTGTGGCTCTTAGATCTTTGCCTTGATTGCTTAGAAGTATAAAAAGAGTGATGGATGTAACTATGGCTACCACTAATGTGGTACTGATCATACTCACAAAAAATTTGCCACGCTTACCAAGTTGCTTCCAACTCGATTTTTGTCCTTCCTTTTCTTTCAATACTCCTGTCATATCAATTTGATAAGATGCTGGTGTATTAGAAGTTAATTGTTGAAGAAAGACATCCCTTTTTGTTTCTTCATTTTTATTTTGCATGGGTAACTCTAAAAGCTTTTGACAAACATGGTCATAAATATTTGATTTTCCTTCTGCTCCCATTTCATATGAGCCGTTGTACAGCTTGTCTCCTTCTTCATTAAATATCATGAAATCTAGCAGAATTGGCTTGGCATTTTTCTTCTTTAATTTAGCATCCAATTTTGCTGTTAGAACGACAATTTCCTGGAAGGAATAAGGGTGAAAGCTCGAAATTTCACCATCCATTTTTGATGTGAATAATACCCTCATGAACCTACACTCCTTTAAAAGATCACCTGACTGTCAATGTATTCAGCGATAGCTGTAGCTCCCATTAGAACGACAAGTCCAACGGCACCACCAATGAACCACACGATAGAGCTTTGGCGACCTCTAACTCCACCCCATATAAGATGGTAGGCTCCTATACCAAAAGCAATGGCAGCCGAGATAATACCCAAAAGCTGCATGGCGGTTAAAATTGATGCCCCAGTAGATTGTAAATTACTAATGGCAGCAAGCATGGAATGATCCGCAAAGTACTTCATTAATATCTCCCCTTATTAAATATTTTTATTGTTGTTTTCTTCATCCACCCCTTTGTAATGGAGCAATGACTTCATAACGACATCTTGGTTTTGTTGAATGTAGTCTTGGTGCTTTTCATGAAGCCAATCATTGTAAGAAATGTCTTGGATGGTTAGCAGTGTTTGAACTAAGTCTTTTGATTGCTTAAGTTCACGATTAGTAACGCCCATTTACCTTCACCCCCTTTCAAGGTTTTTATCCATAAAAAAAAGAAGCGATCTATTAAGGATCACTTCCATTAGGATGATGTTTCGTTGATGAATTTTTGTATGGCTTTATCCCTATCTTCAAGGGTTTTGTATTTCTGTGTTTTTAAGGAGATACGATCCTGTAATTTTCCATCCTGATAATAACTTAGAGATTGGAACAGTTCACTACCTTCCAAACCTATATCATTCAGATCCATATCCCCATCAAGAATCTTTTGATTCTGAGCATTAATTTCTTTCACATTAATTTCTTCAATATTTTCTTCCACTACCTTGATATATTCATCTCTTTTTTCTTCCTCAGACGCATCAGTTACTAAAATATAAACATTGTCACTGTCTTGCAGAGTTTCTTTCATGTCACCTGGTGATAATGACTCGACTTGACCTGTGGCTCCTTGAGATCCGCAACCAACTAGGATTAAAACTATAACAAATCCAGCCAAACCACCGACCCAACGCTTTGCCATCAGATCAATCTCCTCTCAAGTGATTTGTATAACGATTCTAACACCTACTAAAATATAAATCCACATTATGGAAGATAGATCTTTATTATTGATGATTGTTTATGGCGAGATACAATCAACCCTATGTAGAATGATTATTTTTCTACAATGCACATCGTTTCTAGCCTATACGAAGAACTTTATGTATCTAGGATAAACTACATAATGCTTCATCAGTTTATACCTCACTTTATATAAGTAATCCATAATAGATACAACGCTTACCCGGTCACAAGATGCGTTTCACGTAACACGCACCAAACGGTCATCGACTGTTAGGAAAGTTTTATGACCTTTCAATTTCCTAACATAGATATATAGTTTTCAATGTTCAATGTGTGCTATTTAAGCACGTGTTAAAATCGTTATATTTACTTGACAGGTTTCAGCTCACTCATAGGATTTTTGCGTTTAGCAATGGTTCTGAATTGATCATCTTTTACGGTTCGAATTAAATAATAGATACTGGCCAGCTTTTCAGTAGTACCATGACGATCAACCGCCCAAATACCACGCACATCATATCTTTTTCCTTCAAAGGTTTTTACATTGTCAGCTTGTGAAGCAATGTCATAATAAGCAAAGTGCTTTTTATTTGATTTCACCTTTTCTTACCTCCCAATTATGGTTCTCCCGCCACACTAAGATTCGATTGTTCTAATAAAACGTCAATAGCTGAGCGTTTCCCTTCCCGAATAGAAGCTATATCTTCTTCAGAAATGTTATATCGATCATCAATAGAATCAAGAATGTTCTCTCTCGATCTTTTTAGCTTTATCGATAACTCAATGGTTCGAGCTGTATCTTCGATGCTAGGTTTTTTATTTATATGATGCTTTTCTTGTTCTTCACGATTTTTAAACCATTCCGGTAATACCTCCTGACTTTGTGATTGTTTGGAATACGGAGCTTTATTAGCCTGCTTGTTCTTATATTCAATTTCTTCAGCATCCGCCTGTTCTACTGTTCGTATCCCTTTATTTATCCAGGATTGAAGGATGCTCTTAACGTAGCCCCATGTCGGTTTATTTCGGTCCAAGGAACGCTTCATAGCCTCCACAATTAATGGATCCCCAAGGTCTTCAACCCATTTCACTATTTCTTCTGAGATTTGAGGACGTATAATCCCAAAGTTGTTTTGGTAAAATTGAATGCTGTCACAATCCAATCGTTCAGAAGTTGTTGTAGTAATGAATTCTTTTACATTCTTAACTTCTTTAAGTTCTCTGCCATTCTTGTATGTGTCTTTCTGCTGTCTCTCTGGTGACGAGGAGTTGTCGTCTTGCTGTTTTTCTGCTGTTGTTTTGTTGTCGTATTCTTCATCGTTAGATTGATAAATCCCCCAGTTTTCAACGGTTATTACACTATATTTGTTGGTGGTATTTATACTAATGACACTGTCTTCCTGAAGTATTTTTATATAGTCACGAACGGTGGATTCATTCATACTTAATTCAGAAGCAGCTTTTTTACGGCCAAATATAAATTGTCCAGGTTTAAGAGTAACCTTTTGCCTCCCTACTCTCGATTCTGTACTTTTATGGCTTGCCTTCGTCAGACAATAAATGAACACTTTTAACAACTTCTCATTTTCAAAAATTTCACTATGAAGAATTTTACGATGCAGCTTTAACCACCCCTGCACAACCTCACCTCCTAATTTAATAATCTCTTACAATATAGAGTTTGGTGATGATCCTTCCAAAGCTTTAGCCAATTGATTTCATATCTTTCACAAACAGTAGCTAAATACAGGGTAGAGAAATGAATAACACCAGTCATAATTTCAGCTGATTTCCGTATGTCATGAATCTTAATAGAGTGCTTATCGTGTAATTTTGCAGTTAAATTTACATTAGCTAATACATTAATAGCCTTCTGTAGTTCTTCCTCTAATAGAAGTTGTAAGAGAAAATTATCCTCTTCTACTTCCGGTCCCTCTAAGCGAGAGATCCCCCACCCAACATATTCATTAACAGCTTCAAGTGCTAACCAAGGATTGTTATACTTCTCAATAAAATATTTAGTGGATACAGGAGGAATCTTCCGTTCTCCCCCTTCCTGTTTAGAGATATACTCTCTTGACTGAAACATATCTACAGCTAACTGTTGCTGGGTTTTATTTTTGTTTTTTCTTAAATCCTTCATTAACTGCGCTGATTTGCTTTTATTAATAGTTTCCCCCTCCTTACTTATGGATTTGTACCATTGATTGCTTTCTCAGAGGTATATACTAGATTCATAGAGTCAAACAACACCAAAGTTTCTTTCCGGAGCAATATCATCAGATACATCAACATGATTTCTAATCCATGTAATGACTAAATCCTTAGGGTAAAGTGTCCGGCCACCTACATGAACTTTTGGAAAGTCCTTGCGCTTTAATACGTGAGCATCAAGAGATTGTACACTGACATTAAACACACGCTCAGCTAATTTTGTTCGATCAAGTAAATAGGGTAATTCCATTTCTTTCTGAACATCTTCTTGTGCTTTTTTAGCAATATCATAAAAAATATCATAAACCTTGTTATTAAAATCAGATTCGGGTTGCAGTTTAGCTTCAAACATCTACAACATCTCCTTATAAGTTTTTTGTTCCTTTAAGGAACATTGATTTTCAAAAAAATTTGTCCACTTGAACTCTAGAGCAAAAGCTATGTCCTTCGCTGTTTCTACTGTAGGATTTTTAACTCCTGATTCAATATGGGTATAATAGCTTCTCGATATGTTTGATTTAATAGCTGTTTGTTGTTGAGTTAAATCCTTCTGAAGTCGAATCTCTTTTAACCACATCCTCAATTTATTCACCTCCTAAAGTTCCTTTAAGGAACATCTTACAATGTATTATAAGTTCCTTTAGGTAACATTGTCAACAATATCCATATAATTTTTTTACACTTTTAGGAACTTTTCTTTAAGTTACTTTGAGAAACATTTATAATGGATACATAACACACTTTAATCTAGTGAAAAGCATGGTGGTATAAACATGAATTTTTCAAACAGGCTGAAAAGATGCCGACAAATAAAAAAAGAGGAAAATCCAAATTGGACCCAAGATTATATTGCAAGGCAAATCGGCGTAGCTCGAACAACTTACACAGCATACGAGAGAGGTACCAAAATTCCTACTTTAGATACTGTGAACAAGATCGCTGACCTTTTTGATGTATCCACCGATTACCTTTTAGGCCGATCAGATATTTCAGATTATCAAGTGGATAAAAGCAATGAATTTGATTCCATAAAAGAAGTAAATAAATTGATGGACCAATACGGAATCGAAGATGCAGCTTTTTTTGATTTGGAAAAGTGGAAATCAATGAGTCCAGAGCAAATAAGGGAATTGGAAAGTTACTTTCAATATTTAGTGAAAAAATCTAAAGAACTCGAAGAAAAAGAAAATAAATAAAAAGCAGGGAACTTCATTTATAGGAAGTCCCTGCTTTTTTGTTTAATCTGGATAGAGTGTCCAATTTTACATTTTTCATCCTAAAGAAAAGCATGGGTTATAATAAATGTAAGAAAAAAGATAACCCAACCTATGAACGAATAACATTTACCCTGCCGCAACCACCAGGAGTGCCAAATCTACCGTCCCAATTATTTTTAGTGAGACCTGAGCTGGCATAGAGGAAAGAAGTAGGAACCGTTCTATTGCGAAAAACAATTGCACGACCTTTTCTTTAATAAATATAGTATATTTGGATAAAAGACCCATTCAAAGAAGAGGGCAAATCATAAGAAGAGGTGTTTGAATTGAAAAGAAAATGGAACTACATCGTGGTGGTTCTGCTGACCATCTTTATAGTCGGCTGCAGTGAAAATGCAGAAGATACGTCCACCGGAAATAAAACAGCAGATGTACAAGAGAAAACCACAGCACAGGCGGATGAAAATAAGGAAGAAGAGGGACAACAAGAAGAGCAAGAAGAAGCCGCCCCGGCAGTTGCTGATGAACCA
This sequence comes from Halobacillus sp. HZG1, assembly GCF_035818575.1. NCBI lineage: Bacteria > Bacillati > Bacillota > Bacilli > Caryophanales > Bacillaceae > Halobacillus > Halobacillus sp. HZG1. Next base: position 4,805 of record NZ_JAYLVQ010000082.1, on the reverse strand, counting down.
GAAGTGGAAGAAACGAAACCCAATACGAATGAAGACCTCTTCTCGGGCTACGACCGAATAGAGGTGGATGGTGGCGACCAGAACGGAGATCGAGAAGCGAATGTTGTCGTGGATATTGGATTTGGGGACCGGGAATACTGGGCTTTCACCAATAAGCACGGTCAGTTGGTGAGAGTTGTGGCGGAGGAAATCATCCTGCAGGACGACGATACAGAGCCGGTCGTCTCATCCGGAAGATACTTCTGGGACGAAGCTCAAGTGCCTGGGGTCGAGAGTGACCAGTTAGATCAAGGACATGTCATTGCGGACTCTCTCGGAGGCGTCTCCAATGCTTATAACATTACGCCTCAGGAAAGTACGCTGAATCGCCACGGGGATCAAGCCTACATGGAAGATGCCATCCGGGACGCCGGGGGCGCTACTGATTTTGAAGCCATTATCACATATCCTGATACGAACACACAGATTCCTTCCCATTATGAATATACTTATACGATACAAGGCAATGAGGTTGTCGATACCTTCGATAATCTCAATCCGGATGACGTCAATGAATCACTTGGACTCACCGGAGACGACTCCTCCGATTCATCCGATTCTAATGGTTCCATCGGGTCCACTGAAGAAGGGGATGTTTCTAGCGTTGATGCAAATGGTAATGGTCAGGTGACGATCCAGGAAGCAAAAGATGCTGGTTTCAGTATGCCGATTACCAGCGACCACTGGTTGTATCAATACATGCAGGATAGAGATGGAGATGGGATGGTGGGGGAATAAGTTCCTCGCTTCTCCCGCATAACACTGCGGTTCGAACCGGCTCCCTCATAACCGAGGCTTTCGTTTTTTTTAGACTCTGCTAAAGTTTAGTGTTAATACGACTACAAATAAAAGGAACTTCCAATTTTATGGGAGTTCCTTTTTTAATATTTGATTTATTCAACTAAAGCCCCCGTTTCCGTAAGACTTGATTTCGAGATATTTTATGTAATTTACTAACTTTCCCACCTTACTTGAATCAGGCAGATGGTCATCCTTATCAAAAATTTAAAGAGATAATGCTCCTATTAATACAATAATTACAGCTAGGAATAATAAATATACTGCGCGAGCTTTCTTTTTATTTTGAAACTCTGAAATGCTGTAAATTAAAAGTATGGTTCCAATAAAAAACTGAGTATAAGATAGGATTTGTTTGTTATCGGTTGTAAAACTAAAAACTATTAAGGATAATGCAATGATGGCTGATACAATCCTAATCACTTTCAATTAAAGCCCCTCTATCCTCTTTCCATAATAAGTATTCTTCAACGTTAGCACATAAGGCAATTGTCCAAGTAACGCCCCCAATTTATGAAGACTCAATATCAAGATAGCACCGAGGATTTTTTCTTTTTTCTAGAGTGTATGTACTTTTGAGTGATCATTCCTGCATTAAAAACCGATACAATCATAATGAAATAGAAGAGTATCCGGTTGAACAAGAATTTTTCCTCACCAGTAAACTCAACATATGAAAATGAATGAATTACAAAACAGATGGCAGCTAATAGGATCAAGACAAACTGCCCTTTCAAAGACTTAACCATAATTAATAATCGCTCCTCATTGTTTTCAGGATTTGCCACCGTTTCCGTAAGACTTAATTTCGAGATATTTAAGATGATTAGAAGCTCTTCATATGATTCAATACTTTTAGGTGAAAACAAGGTTCAAATAATCTCCATGACCTCTTATAAGTTCAACCTCATTTTCAGATGAAATCCAAAAAAAATGAAAAGTTAGCCCTTCTTCTTCTCCCCCGCCTGTTGGTTTGTAGCCCCATTCATCTGCAACATTTGAGACAGTTATTTTATAAAAGTATCTGTTATGTATAGCACCGTCATCATTCTCCCATAAATCTTCAGCAAGTAGTTGTTCCACATGAAAGTCCGTTAATCCTGTTTCTTCTTCCATTTCTCTTACAACTGCATGTTGGGTGGGTTCTCCAGGCTGTACCGTCCCCTTTGGTATTTGTATCCCTGCCTCAGCAATAGGATGTTGAAATACTAATACCTGTGTCTTACCTTCTTTTTGTCTTGTTACATATCCATATGTTTTTTTAATAGGTGTCACTTTCATCTCTCCTCCCAAGAACTACTAAAACAGTTGCTTTATTGAAAAAGTGAACGTCTATATTGAACAAACGCCCCCGTTACTGGAAGACTCGAAACTGAGATATGTTACGTACAATCTTCGTAATGTTCAACTCTGCAGAACTATATTACTAGCCTTAAGACTGTATTTTTTAAACATTTTTGATAGGTTAAAACGTCCTGAAATTTATATTGACACCTCCTTATAAAAAAGCTATAAATATATTAAGCAAATACTAATCAACTATGAATGGAGGCAAGCGGAGTGTACAGGCTCACTCGGTCTATTAATGGTTCAATTGAGGTGCTAAAAGATTCACTAACAGAACAAGTTAGATTGTTTCAAGATTTTCACGATGCGATGATTTTAAGAGACAAATTAAACGTTAATCTATTAGTTGAACAAACACCGTGGTCGATTGAAAAGTTGTCCCCCTTTAATGAAAAAACTCAGCAAGATTCATCTTTGCAAAAATCAAATTAAGCTATTCTGTTAAAGGAGTAGTAGATATGTCTAACATAGATTGTATAAATAACCAGATTGAAGCCCTAAGATTAAAAATGTTTGAAGCCCACGCAAACTCTGTCGATTACCTCGAACTAGTTGAAATTTCACAAGAGTTAGATGATCTTATGAATCAATTCGACGAGCTAAACAAACTAAGTATTTAACTAGGTCTCATCGTTATGAGGCCTTTTTTAGTGCGCATTATGTGTCTTATCTACAGTAAAGCCCCCGATAACTGAAAATTTGATTTCGAGATATTGGAGCAAATATTCACTAATATTCCCTTAGATTGGACTTTTATTACTTGAAAATAGTGTCATCAATCTTCTTTTCAAAATCCTTGGTTTCTTTCTCAGACATTATAAAGGAAGATATAAATATATATCCTAAAACGGAAGACACCACTCCCCATATCACCATATCAATAAAGTCTTTAGTTTCATTTATAAAAAACAAGCAAAAAAATATTATCGCTCCTATTGTTAAACTTATAGTACCTTTTATCATCGTTTTGCTCATATCCCCATACCCCCCATTAGGAAATTTAATGACATTATTTCGTTAAACTGCGCATTAGTACAATAAGCCACTATGCAGCTATCGCCCCAGTTAGTTTAAGACTCAGCTTCAAGATATTCTAAGAAAGAAGCATTTATTTATACCTCAACGCACAACGGCACCGTTCAATTCCAGGATACTTTTCTCCTAAACTTGTTAATTCTTTATAGAAATTCACAGCATCACTATCGGTTTCAGCCAATACAGTTTCGAGGTATCAAATGCTGACTCACTATACTCCCATAGTGTCTTCTTGCTTCATGAAGTAGCCTACACAAAATATAAACACCCCGGCAAGAAATGTACTCACACCTATTATCAATACAATGTAAACGAAAAGTATCCCTTCATCTAACATCAGATGAAATAACAAGAAAGATAGGGCAAATGAAATGATAGGGATCATTGCACCATAATATATTCTCTTTTTCTTAGTTTTTAATACCATTGCAAGAAGAACAGACGAGAATAATAAAGCAAACACCAAAGTTATCGTAAAGAAGATCAAGTAAAACATGAGCACACACCTATTATATATTCTTGAAAAGTTACTTTTAGCTTACCATAACTTGTTAATCAATAAGAAGATAGTCAAAGTAATAAACTGCATAATTGTATGTAAAAAAGACGACTATCCTATTTGAATAATCGCCCCCGTTAGTTGAAGACTTGAAATTGAAATATATTTCATTAAGTCGCACTTATCTAAAGCACGTATTAGGTACATCTTTATCGGTTTATAAACCATATCATTAAAGATAAGATGCCTACTACAAACCAGACTGTTATTGCTAAAATACTTCTTCTTTTTCTATTCGTGATAAACTTGGAAGCAGAGAAGTCAGTTAATCCTCCTATAAGAAAGAGTACAATTATAATTATCCAATCAGCCATCGCAATAGTCTCCCCTACCAAATTCTTACCTGAAAACCATATTATCTTATTTAACGTAATATTTTTGTTAGATCAATAAGCTATAGCTTCATTGCAGCTATGCCCCCGTTTCTATAAGACTTGATTCTGAGATATATTGAAGCAGATTTTCAATTAACGTATTCGTTACTTTAATTACCCATATATTCACAATTAAAATAAATGTTGTATTAGTTCTTTCATCCCTTCGTAAATTGCAATTCCTACTACTACTCCAAATAACAACTTTACAAAGTTCATAGTTTTCTTTTCCACCATGAATTCCCCTTCCACCTAGCTACGATATAACAATTCAATCTGATTTATATATTAGGATTATTTTCCTTCAACAAATCCTGGTCCGTTAGTTAAAAAAGATAAATACAGCTATGTTTATGGGCTAATGGCGAGCACTCTACAGAGCAATTGACTCGATACTTTAAGACTCGAATTCATGCTAAATAGAACGTCTTACCATTCACTTAATAAAGGGTGACCTTTTTTAATAGTACTCTTCCAGTGTTTTTTTAAAAAAGGTACAATCCATATTAAGGATAAAGAAATCAGAATAAGTCCTCCGACAATAACAATTACGGGCGATGGAAAAGGTTCAGAAGAACTATTCCCATCTAGAAAATATCTGTAATAAATATCTCTTACACTGACTAGAAAGTTAAAAGAGATATGTATTAATA
>NZ_JAYLVQ010000081.1:0-35605 GCF_035818575.1 Halobacillus sp. HZG1 | reverse complement strand
TGAGATTTCCCTTTGCTTTAAGCAAATAAGATCCCTCAGAGACGATGAGGTTGATAGGTCCGAGGTGGAAGCGTGGTGACACGTGGAGCTGACGGATACTAATGGATCGATGACTTATCTATCTGATTATAATCATTCGTGAAGAACGTTGCTTTTCAAATAAGATATTTCCTTATCCAGTTTTGAGGGTTTTCAAAAAAACTTGAATTTCCCCCTTGATTTTTTCTCTGAAGGGCAATATAATATATCTTGTCCCTGAAAAACAGAGATTTACAGAGATCTGGTGATGAAGGCGAAGAGGTCACACCTGTTCCCATGCCGAACACAGCAGTTAAGCTCTTCAGCGCCGATGGTAGTCGGGTTTACCCCCGTGAGAGTAGGACGTCGCCAGGTTTCAACAATATTCCAACGTAGCTCAGTGGTAGAGCAATCGGCTGTTAACCGATCGGTCGTAGGTTCGAATCCTACCGTTGGAGCCATATGGAGAGTTGTCCGAGTTGGCCGAAGGAGCACGATTGGAATTCGTGTAAACCGTTACCACGGTTTCGAGGGTTCGAATCCCTCACTCTCCGCCATCTAACATTGGCCCGTTGGTCAAGTGGTTAAGACACCGCCCTTTCACGGCGGTAACACGGGTTCGAATCCCGTACGGGTCACCACTTATCGGAGGATTAGCTCAGCTGGGAGAGCACTTGCCTTACAAGCAAGGGGTCGCAGGTTCGAACCCTGCATCCTCCACCATATAGAAATTCAATATCATGAATTCTTAGAAGAATTCACAACATCGCGGGGTAGAGCAGTCTGGTAGCTCGTCGGGCTCATAACCCGGAGGTCACAGGTTCAAATCCTGTCCCCGCAACCAAAATGGTCCGGTAGTTCAGTTGGTTAGAATGCCTGCCTGTCACGCAGGAGGTCGCGGGTTCGAGTCCCGTCCGGACCGCCACTTTTAAATTTAGTAAATACATAGTTTGGCTCGGTAGCTCAGTCGGTAGAGCAACGGACTGAAAATCCGTGTGTCGGCGGTTCGATTCCGTCCCGAGCCACCATTAAGCCGGCCTAGCTCAACTGGCAGAGCAACTGATTTGTAATCAGTAGGTTGGGGGTTCAAGTCCTCTGGCCGGCACCATCTGAAAGTTTTTTCAGCGTGGAGGGATAGCGAAGTTGGCCAAACGCGGCGGACTGTAAATCCGCTCCCATCGGGTTCGTAGGTTCGAGTCCTACTCCCTCCACCATTTATATTTCAATCAAATAGGGGTATAGTTTAATGGTAAAACTACGGTCTCCAAAACCGTCAATGTGGGTTCGATTCCTACTACCCCTGCTTTTTATCATGGCGGTTGTGGCGAAGTGGTTAACGCACCGGATTGTGGTTCCGGCATTCGTGGGTTCGATTCCCATCAGCCGCCCCATTTATAATAATAAAGCAAGAGATACATTGGCCCATAGCCAAGCGGTAAGGCAACGGTTTTTGGTACCGTCATGCGCTGGTTCGAATCCAGCTGGGCCAGCCACTTTAATTGCGGGAGTAGTTCAGTGGTAGAACACCACCTTGCCAAGGTGGGGGTCGCGGGTTCGAATCCCGTCTCCCGCTCCAAAAAAATCACATATTCTTTCTTACTTGAATATGATACAATCGTAATTGAACGTGATATGGCGGCATAGCCAAGCGGTAAGGCAGAGGACTGCAACTCCTTTATCACCGGTTCGATTCCGGTTGCCGCCTCCATAGTCACATGCCGGTGTGGCGGAATTGGCAGACGCGCACGACTCAAAATCGTGTTCCTCACGGAGTGCCGGTTCGACCCCGGCCACCGGTACTAACTAAACAACAAAAACGTTGTAACAACAAGACTTCGCACTAATTAGTGCGAAGTCTTTTGTATTCTCATTACACTATAGAATATCCACTAAAAAGTGTGTCATGGGCATTTTCCTTATATAATATCAAAAAGAGACTTTATGTATGAAGTCTTTTTCTAAGAAAAATAGAGAAGAAACGATCACTGAATCTGCAAAAGATGAAAAAGGAAAACCAGATCACGTGGTGGAAATGCATGTAGCTAAAAACTCTGCTGTCCAAGTAGTCGTTTCAGAAGGAATTGTTCAAAACTATATCTGAAAAGTGTTAAGAAGCTGAAGGAGTGCCTTCAGCTTCTTTTTTTTGTTTCTCTTTCATTTGATCCCTAAAATTGGGAGATTCAATGAATAAGGATAGGGGTCAGTTGGATAGAATGGTAGTGGGTGATGAATATGAATATAAACATGTTTATCGAGTACGCGGCTTTCATGACCTTATTGGTCCTTGCCATTTTACTGACACTAAGAGTCAGAAACGAGGAGCAGCCGGAAGCAGTGGATGCTGATGGCTTCAGCTCAAATTTAGTCCGTAAATTGTACGAAGGGTTTCTTGCTTATGGCCTACAACCTACTTTGCGTTATCAAGTGGAAAAGTACACGGTTGATGTCGCATTTCCAGAATTGAAAATTGCTGTAGAGGCTGTAGAGCATGACTTTCTCATCTCTTCTGATGTGTGGGAAGATGAGTGGGAAAAAGAGTCATACCTTAAAAATCATGGTTGGACTGTCATGAGGTTCAGTGGAGCGAGGATCGATGAGGATCTTTCTCGGATTGTTGAAAAGGTGAGTCGAGAGATGACGGGTAAGTCTAACTCCAGTTAAGGAAAAGTAAGAAGTCAGGCGAATGCCTGACTTCTTATTTTTTGTTAATTAGATACAGAAATGTGTTTCGCTTCTTTTGTGCTATAAAGGCCCTTATCGGTAAGCTTCAAGCTTGGAATGACAGGTAGGGTAAGAAACGACAGGGTAAGAAAAGGGTTGAAATCATTTGTGAAACCCAGGGTTGACAGATCTTTGTGAATCTCTATTAATTGATGAGCTACCTTCTCATACCCTTGATCTGACATCAGTCCAGCTATTGGAAGGGGCAAGGAAGAGAGTGGTTTTCCTTCATGAAATAAGGTCATCCCTCCACCGATGCCCCCTAAGTGTTGGATCGCTTTTTCGAGATCTTCATCGTTTGTGCCTAAGGCTACGATATTGTGGGAATCATGGGCAATGGTTGTTGCAATAGCTCCTCTTTGAAGCCCCATTCCTTTTACAATCCCAAGTCCAATATTCCCCGTATGGTGATGTCTTTCTACGACGACCAACTTCATATGGTCTTTGCTCACCGAAGGTTGAAAGTAGCCTGATTCTATCTCCACCTCTTCTATAAGGTGATCGGTTTTAATTTGGTTTTTGTTTATCTGAATGATGTTCGCCTTTTTTGATTCAGTTATAGAAATACGCAGCTGTTCTTTTGAAAGGTTTGGAATATGAACACTGTTTGTGATTTTAGGAGAACTTGAAGAGGAAGAACGAAAATCATCCACTAATTCTCCTTGGAAAGCCACTTTCTTTCCTTTCTTAAAAACCTGTGTCACCTTCAGTGCATGTAAGTCATCAAAAAATAGGAAGTCGGCCATGTATCCCGGTGCAATCGCTCCTTTATGGTGGAGTCCATAACACTCGGCTGCATTTATTGTAGCCATTTGGATAGCGGTGATTGGATCAAAGCCCAGGGCAGAAGCTAACCGGATGTGATGATCAATGCTTCCTTCATTTAAAAGGTCATCGATATGTTTATCATCTGTACAGAAAAGGCAACGTCTCGCGTTCTTTTCGTTCACTACAGGCAGAAGGGCTCTCAGGTCTTTGGCCGCAGACCCCTCACGGATACTCACATACATCCCCCGTTGAAGGCGTGCGAGGGCTTCTTCTACAGTATTGCATTCATGATCGGTTTGAACACCTGAACTTGAATAGACATTTACAGCATCTTCATCCAGCCCTGCAAGATGTCCGTCGACATAGCCGCCTGCTTGGATTGTTTGTACAATCTTTTCCAATAACCCTGGGTCAGCGTTTTTCAGTGATGAATAATCCATCACTTCTCCAAGACCCAGAACTTGTGAATCAGCATGAAAAGGATGAAGATCCGAGGCCTGTAATTCTGCCCCTGACGTCTCAAATGGCGTGGCTGGAACACTGGAAGGAAGCATAAAGTGAAAGTCCATGGGAAGGTTTTTAGCGTCATCGAGCATAAACTGGAGGCCATCTGTTCCAAGGACGTTTCCTATTTCATGAGGATCGGTAATCACCGTGGTCACACCGTGAGGAATGACGACTTCAGCGAACTCCGAAGGCGGGACCATGGATGATTCAATGTGTACATGAGAATCAATGAAAGAAGGGGCCATGTACTGACCTTGAGCGTCCATCACTTCCTCTCCTTCATATTCTCCTAACCCTGCAATGAACCCATCAACGATCGCAACATCTTTATGAATGATTTCCCCATTGAATACGTCAACGATCTGCGCATTTTTAATGACCAGGTCAGCTGGACGTTCTTTATTTGCTACTTTGATTCTTTCCGTTAGTGTTTGAATTTTCATCATTTTGTTCCTCCTCTTTCTTAAAGCCTGTGCGTGTGCAGAAATCAAGAGAAGGATAAGAATATCCTTCTCGTAGTCAAACCATTTACGGTGGTTCGGTAGAGACATTTGGACCTTATTTCCAAATTTATACGCAAGGTTTTTATTATAATTATAGGAGATTCTATCCTTCCTCAAGATGCTTGTCAATGGCATGTTTTTAGGTGAAAGGATTCTCATTTGAGCTCATCTAGTTTAATATGAGAAGGGAGAGAAAATAAACGGTAAGCAAAAAAGGAAGGTTCAGATGTTTGCAATGGAAGAAAACATTACGCGAATTCATATAGATGATAAGGAATATATACTTGTTGGCACGGCTCACGTTTCGAAAGCAAGTGCTGAACAAGTTAAAGCTGTTATCGAAGAAGAGCAGCCGGATTCAGTTTGTGTCGAACTTGATGAGCAAAGGTTTCAGTCCATCCAAGATGGTGATCGTTGGAAGAACACAGATATTTTTGAAGTGATTAAAAATAAAAAAGCCACCTTGTTGCTCGTTAATTTAGCGATTTCCTCATTTCAGAGACGTATGGCAAAACAGTTTGGTATCCAAGCGGGCCAGGAAATGATCCAGGGGATCGAATCAGCTGAAGAAGTCGGGGCAAAGCTTGTGTTAGCTGACCGGAATATTCAGATCACTTTTTCAAGAATATGGGGCAACATCGGTTTCGGTGGGAAGATGAAGCTGTTATTATCCATCTTTTATGGCATCTTCAGTAACGATAAAATCTCTGAAGAAGAGTTGGAAAAGATGAAATCCCAGGATATGCTTGATGGGATGCTGCAGGATTTGACGGATAACTTTCCAAAGTTGAAGAAACCTTTGATTGATGAACGAGATCAGTACCTGGCCCAGAAGATTAAAGATGCACCAGGAGAGAAGGTAGTCGCTATTCTAGGAGCGGCCCATGTACCTGGAATCAAGGAAGAGATCCACAAAGAACACGATTTAAAAAAGCTCAAACAGCGTCCGCCAAAATCGAAAGCACCGAAGATCATTGGGTGGAGTATCCCCGTGTTAATTGTGTCCATCATTCTCTACACCTTCTTTTCGAACCCGGCTGCAGGTACACAACAAACCATCAGCTGGGTGCTTTGGAACGGGTCTTTTTCTGCCATAGGAGCAGCGGCAGCCCTTGCCCATCCTTTAGCTATAGTGTCAGCATTCGTCATGGCGCCGATTACATCATTGAATCCATTGATTGCTGCAGGCTGGTTTGCCGGGATTGTGCAAGCTTATTTCCGACGTCCAAATGTAGCAGACTTTGAAACGTTGTCTGATGATGTAACAAGTGTAAAAGGTTTCTGGAACAATAAAGTGACTCGTATTCTTCTCGTTGTTGTTCTAGCCAATATTGGAAGCTCCTTAGGGACATTCATAGGCGGAGCGGATGTCATTCGATTATTTTTAGAAAACTTATAGATTGTTAAAAAATGATAAAAAGGAGAAGCTTTCATAAAGCTTCTCCTTTTTATTTACTGTTATTTAATGGAATGTTACAATTGCATTACAACAAAGTATCGGAAAATATAAAATTATAAAAAATCATAGGAGAAAGGGATGGAAAATGAGTAAGTTCGTAAAAGGAACTTCCATTCTTGGTGTACTCGCACTAGGATTTGGAGTGTGGCAGATAACGGAAGTCGATCAGCAGGAGAATGTAAATGTTCAAGCTATCACCAGTGATGATCAATCCTATGAAACGGTGATTATAGACAAAGCAGATCCTGAAGAATTGGATGGGGTAGTGGAAGAAAAATTTGTTGATAACCGAACACTACAGTCCATTCGGGAAAGTATGGACGGGAATGAGGATATGAAACAGTTAATTGATGGTCTTGGACGGGGAGTAGAGGCAGACTTGGGAGAACACCGCGTAGATACAGAAGAAGATTGGAAGGAATTAGAGCAAGACACGAAAGAAAAGCAAGTAATGATCAAAAAACTGATGGATATGACAAGTCATGAGGATTTAAAGCAAATGGCTTCCGTAGCGCTCAAGAAACTGGAGCAAACCATTCAAAGTCGTCAGTTTACCTATTACAAAGAAGCGGTCGAGTCGTTTAAAGTTCTTTCTGATCGTCTCTAAATGTGATGGAAAACCAAGCCTTGCCGAATTATACATACAATTGAGGAGTGGGTGCTTTCTCCTTGTATTCCTTTTTTCAATTGCCGATTACAACGCATGAACGGATATGGTTTTTTATTCCCCGTAATGGATGTTTCTTCTTTGCTTCCATTATGGGGGTTTTCTATCTAAACCTATGAAAAAGGGAGAGGCTTGTCGAATGAATCAGCCCTTCGGAACCCCGGCCCCTGTTTTATGTGGTAAAATTTGTTTATTTTTCACATTTCGCGTTTTCACAAGTAAAGTAAGGGGGATGAGAAGAATGAACAAATTCTTAAGGAGGTTACAAATAAATGTCCATCCAACTAAAAGAAAGATTGGGTACGGAAGAGTTAAGTCATTTGAAGACCGCGGCAATTCTTGAATTTACGGAAGAGTTATTCGAATCAGATCAATACCGTTTGTTAGAAGTCATCGACTCTGATCAACAACAGCTGTTTATTGTGAATCGTAACGACCGGACGCTAACGGTGCTCAGCCTTTCCCAGGACATGGCCTTGAAAAAAGAAACGTTATTTACAGATCGTATTATTTCTATGAAAGAATACTTTGAAGACTATAGTTTGTCAGAAAACACCCCTCCTCGTAAAATTGAGGTTACCTTTATGGAGGGTCGCACCTTATTGATTGAGCCTGAAAGCTCCAAAGAACAAAACAAAGATTACAAGAGGGACGACGTCAGAAGGCAAGTCGAGGAAGATTTTGAACATTTAATCGCTGCTTTGAAAAGTACGGTTATCTTATAAAAGGTAAATAGATTAAAAATATTTGAGAAACCGAGGTGCTGCACTTCGGTTTCTTTTTATGTCTATAAAAGAATAAGGGAGGATGGCATTAGTAGTTTTTTCTTATTTTTTGTATGGTGATGTCTGGATCGTATAAAAATGAGTTTACAAGGGATCCTAAGGGAAAGTACCATCTCACTACCTCTGAAAAACTAATCCACTCACTTAAGATGCTCTATTGTTTACAGCAACATGTTTAGCAGAACTACAGCTAAAATGCTTGTTGGGGGTGAATCTTATGGATTCTACTACTTTAGTTGATCTCTTCAAACTGTTCATCGACTCTATCCACTTTATTGCTTTTCTAGTGTTCTCCATGATCTACGTGTATCAGTCTAAGAAAAGTTGATTGGTTTTTTGTAGCTTAAGAAGTCTGGTAGAGATATGATTCTCTCTACGTTTATGGAAGTGGAGGAGGTGGGGAAGCGCGTCATTTTCTGCCGCCCCGCTTCCCTTTATCAAACATTTTAAAATGGCTTCAGGGTTATGGCGCATGACTGTAACTCGTGTTGAGAAGTTTAAGGGGAGTGGTTTTTTGGTACACTACATAAAAGCATATTTATACGAAACTAATAAAGTAAAGAAGAAGTAAAATTTCGACAAAAAATCGTAAATTTCATGTTGCGTCGCTAGATTTCGAATGTTATGATTACACATGTAAACGATAAGAGTTGTCCGAACAACTCATGACCCCTACAAACTTTGCTACTTTGAATAACCGAGTAGAAGAAGGGGCATGAACGAACCTCGGCAAAATATGATGATTTTTAATTACGCGGGTGTAGTTTAATGGTAAAACCTCAGCCTTCCAAGCTGATGACGAGGGTTCGATTCCCTTCACCCGCTCCAATGCTATTATTTTATACTTATGTGAACCAACGCAGTGTTTCGTTAAATGGGTAACGAAGCATTGCGTTTTTTATTGATGAAATTTGGATAAACCCTATAATAGACCTACTTGTTCAAGGGAGGAATCCATGATGAAAAAATTGCAACAACATTTGAAACAAATCGATGGTAAAAGTTATAAAGCCTATAAACAAATTCAAGGGACGTATTCATTCGACAGATATGATTTGATGATCGATTATGTCCAGGGAGATCCTTTTGCCGCTCCTTCTAAAATCCGTATCCGTATTCCTGATTCTGAGCGGAGGATTTTTCCAGATTGGATGAAAAACTCCCGCAGGAAGTATTATGCTGAAGATCAGATCACGAGAGCGATTGCAAAAACCATTTATAAAACTCAAACCAGTGTGAAAGGTTCCGGAAAAAGTGGAATGATTGCAATCGATCAACCGGGACAGGAAATTTTGGAAAGAACGTCCGTTTCTTTGACCGCAGAGGATATGACGGTCTGTCTTACGGTTGGACTGCCGGCGAATGGCAGGCGAATCAATGGGAAACAAGCGGAAAAGCTTTTCCTTTCTATTCTCCCGGAGATCATGAACCAATCTGTTTTTGCTATGAAAGATAAAGAAATTGAAGCGGTTTGCCAACTTGCCGACCAACATCAAACGATCCTTGATGAAATGGAGAAGAATGATTGGATTTCATTTGTTGCTGACGGGGCTATCCTTCCACGGGAGAGTGGCATTAGTCAAAAGCCGATGCGGGGGGCTGTCCCTTTTGAAAGCCCTGAATCAAATCGGGTGACAATCAACCTTCCTCACAAAGAAGAACCTTTAACCGGCATGGCATTGAAGCGTGGAATTGTGTTAATCGTCGGCGGGGGCTATCATGGTAAAAGTACCCTGTTGAACGCAATGGAGCGTGGCGTGTATCCTCATATGGCAGGGGATGGACGTGAGTATGTGCTGACAGATCCTTCTGCCGTAAAAGTGAGAGCGGAAGATGGACGTCAAGTATCCACCGTGGACATATCTCCATTCATTAAAAACCTTCCCCATGGTACAGATACGACAAAGTTTTCAACGGAAAATGCCAGTGGAAGTACATCACAAGCGGCCAATGTCATCGAATCTCTGGAGGCAGGTGCATCCACCTTGCTGATTGATGAAGATACGAGTGCAACAAACTTTATGATTAGAGATGAGCGCATGCAGGAACTCGTAGTGAAAGAGAAAGAACCGATTACCCCGTTCATCGATAAGATCAAACAAATGCGTGATGAATTGGAAGTTTCTACGGTTCTGGTTATGGGGGGATCGGGCGACTACTTCCAAGTGGCTGATGATGTCATTATGATGGATCAGTATATTCCCCACAATGTCACGGAAAAAGCGAAGGAAATCGCCAGTAAATATCCGAATGGACGTATGGAATCGTCTGATGCTTCCTTTGGTGCTGTACCGAAACGTTCCTTTTTACCTCAAAGCCTGCAAACGCGTAAAGGAAAAAAAGAAAAGGTCCAGGCCAAAGGTATGCATAAGATTTTGATGGGGCGTGAAGACATCGAGTTAGATCATGTGGAACAGCTTGTAGATGCATCACAGACAAGGATGATCGCTGATTTACTCCTTCATTTAGATAAAAAAGGCGTACTGAAGCGGGAGAATTCGCTTCATGAACTGCTTGATTCTATTGAGCTTCAATTGGATCAAAAAGGTCTGGCTTCATTTGCCCCGTTTAAAGACCAGCATCCAGGTGAGCTGGCTAGACCAAGACGTTTCGAAATTGCTGCTACGCTGAACCGGATCCGGACAGCGAAAGTGAAAGACTTGAGATAGAAAGGAGGTGTGTCAGGGTGGATTTTCATCAATTCAAAGAGGAAGTCATTGCCTACAGTAAAGAAATCGGAATTGACAAAATTGGATTTGCTTCCGCTGATGTTTTCGGCGAGTTGAAAGCGCGCCTGAAAAGACAGCAGGAACTTGGCTATCAGTCCGGTTTTGAAAAAGGATCTGTTCAAGAGCGCACAGATCCTGGCCGGCTGCTTCCCGGAGCTCAATCCATTATTTCCATCGCCCTGGCCTATCCTTCAAAAATGCATGATGCTCCAAAAAGTAAAAAAGGGGACCGGCGAGGGATTTTCTGCCGGGCTTCCTGGGGGCGGGATTATCATGATGTTGTACGAGACCGCCTCAATCGTCTGGGTGCCTTTTTACAGGAAAAATTTCCGGATGTGGAACTGAAATCAATGGTGGATACGGGAGAGCTATCTGACCGCGCTGTAGCCGAGCGCGCAGGTATCGGTTTTAGTGGGAAAAATTGTGCCGTTATCACTCCTGAATTTGGTTCATATGTATATCTAGGAGAGCTGGTTACGAACATTCCATTTGCCCCGGATGAACCGGTCGATGATAGTTGCGGAGACTGTAACATCTGTGTCGATGCATGCCCAACCGATGCCCTCGTTCAGGGCGGTCAGTTGAATGCCAATCGGTGCATCGCATTCTTAACACAGACGAAGGATTTTTTGCCGGATGAATTCCGGACGAAAATCGGAAACCGTCTTTATGGCTGTGACACTTGTCAGACCGTTTGCCCAAAAAACCGCAAAAAGGATTTTCATAATCATGAAGAATTCGAACCAGATCCGGAAATCGTCAAGCCGAAATTAACCCCATTGCTATCGATTTCAAACCGGCAATTCAAAGAGAAATTCGGTTTCATTTCAGGATCATGGCGTGGGAAAAAACCGATTCAACGAAACGCCATTCTTGCTCTTGCGCATTATCGTGATGAAACTGCTATAGATGAATTGATTCGGTTGATGAAGGAAGACCCTCGTCCTGTCATTCGTGGCACGGCGGCCTGGGGGCTTGGAAAGATTGGCAAAACCGAGTGTTTTACAGCTATCGAAGAAGCAATGGCTAAAGAAGAGGATGAACAAGTGCTTTTTGAAATGGAAAAGGGCGCTCAATTTAAAAAACTGTAACCAAATGTACCTTTTCAACATATGAAAGCTCTTGTATAATAGAAAAAACTGTTAAAGAAGAAGGGGTTGAATATGAACCATCAATCGTTCTTATACTATGACACTTTTGAAACTCCTTTGGGCCCAATGACTGTACTAGCGAATGATGAAGGCGTATGCCGAATCGACTATGGGCATTATGAAGACCGGCTCGCTACCTATCAATCTTGGAAAAAGAAGCATTTTCTCAAAGGTGAACTGGTGTATGACCCCGAACACAAATATGTCGCACAGACGAAACAAGAGCTTACCAGCTACTTTGAAGGACATCGGAACGAATTTCATGTGCCTTTAAATTGCTACGGTACAGATTTTCAACGACAAGTATGGAGGACGCTTCTCCATCATGTCCCTTATGGGGAGACCAGGTCCTATAAGGATATCGCTGCTTCCATGCATGCTCCGAAAGCAATTAGAGCTGTTGGAGGCGCGGTGAACCAAAACCCCTTTTCCATCATTGTACCTTGTCATCGAATTATCGGTAGTAATGGCAAGTTGGTCGGTTATGCCGGCGGTCTAGATAAAAAGCAGAAACTATTGGAATTTGAAAAAGAGCACCAAACCATTAAACAAAATCACTGAAGCAGGCTCCATCACATGGAGGCTGCTTTTTTGATGTTCATGTCCTTCTTTGCTTTTCATAAGATGTAAAAGGAGGGGAGAGGCATGAGTCATACATATCAACTGCAAGTGTACTGGGAAAGAATCATGGATCGATTGTTCGATCAGGAAGATCACCAATGGTTGAGGAAAAAAGTGGATGGTATTGAAGAACGGGGGCAGCGGCTGCAGCGGCTCACTTTTAATATCCACCCATACCATCGTGTCGCCTACGAAAATCAAACCCACATCCAGTATCTTTTGACTATATCCCTGCTTATTAAATCCGGAAGATATCATTTCTTAGAAGAAGGTCATTATCATGGGGAGGCACGGTTTGTGGGGGAAGAGTTAACGGACCACCTAGTGAGGACAGAAATGTTGGAGGGCAATAAGGTCTCAAAACCTTTGCCTGTGGATGTGGCGACAGACCAAGACCGAGAACGATCACGATTTACTTACAATCGGAGAGAAGCTGTTCGATATGCGGACCGTTGGTGGGACAGCTACAATCCCGCCTATAAAAGTTTTGATGTCGATTGTACGAATTATGTATCCCAGTGCATACGTGCAGGTGGAGCGTCTACCTGGGGCGCACCAAATCGGACGAAAGGATGGTGGTATGGAAGCGGAAATTGGAGCTATAGCTGGACGGTCGCTCATGCCCTGCGTTGGTACTTGGGAGGAGCGAGGAAAGGCCTGACAGCCACAGAGGTTTCCACTGCTGATCAACTTTCACCAGGTGACATCATTTGCTATGATTTTCAGGGAGACGGAAGGTTTGATCATAACACCTTTGTTGTCAGAAAAGATTCCAATGGGATGCCGCTTGTAAATGCACATACATCCAACAGCCGCCATCGCTATTGGGCCTATGAGGACTCCACGGCTTACACCCCTGATATTCAGTACAAATTTTATAAAATTGATGGCTGAAGAGTATGGTATAATAGTCTAGTTGACTAAGATTAGACTGAGGTGAAACGTATGCCTAACCATATTGTACTCTTTCAACCGGAAATACCAGCAAATACTGGAAATATCGCTCGGACGTGTCTTGCTACGAATTCTGAATTGCACCTGATCCGCCCTCTGGGTTTTTCGACGGATGATAAGATGGTCCGCCGTGCAGGATTGGATTATTGGCATAAGGTCAATGTGAATTATTACGAGTCCATTCATGAACTTTATGAAGCCTTTCCTAAAGGGGAAATTTACTATATAGAGAATTTCGGTACGAAATCATACGTAGATTTTGACTTTAGTGATGTTGAACAGGATTTGTTGTTCGTTTTCGGGCGTGAAAGTGACGGGATTCCTAAAGACTTGTTAGAAGGGTTGGAGGACCGTTGTTTGAGAATACCGATGACCGATCAAGTGAGATCACTCAACCTGTCCAATACAGCTTCCATTATTCTTTTTGAGGCTTTAAGACAACAAGGTTATCCGAACTTAATTAAATGAAGCAGAGAGGCGGCCGTATGTGGTCGTCTTTTTTGATGTGTTCTGCGTTTTGAGTGAGAATTCTATATTGGTGCCAGGCACCGGGATGAGCTGATAGGGTGCCAGGCACCGGGATGAGCTGATTGAGTGCCAGGCACTGGGACGAGCTGATAGGGTGCCAGGCACTGGAGCGAGTTGATTGGGTGCCAGGCACCGGGATGAGCTGATTGGGTGCCAGGCATGGGGACGAGCTAATTGGGTGCCAGGCACTGGGACGAGCTGATAGGGTGCCAGGCACCTGGACGAGCTGATAGGGTGCCAGGCACTGGGGTGAGCTGATAGGGTGCCAGGCACTGGGGTGAGCTGATTGAGTGCCAGGCACTGGAGCGAGTTGTTTAGGTGCCAGGTATCCAAACAAGGCATCCAAACAAGCGTGGCCGGAAGCTAAGTAAAACGACTATAGATTACGATAAAAAGAGGATTAATTAGGATTATGTCGAATTTTATTTATAGAAAATGTTCATGAAAGGAGTAGTTTCATTGGCCAGGAAAAAGCGCTTTTGGTTCCCCGGAGCAATCTTTCACATTACTGCTCGAGGAAATCGAAGGCAAAATATCTTTTTAAATGATACAGACCGAGTATCGTACTTAAATTTTTTGAAAGAAGTAAAAAAAGTACATGGTTTTAAATTACATGCTTACTGTTTAATGAGTAATCATGTGCACTTAATTATCGAGATCAATGATTCCCCGCCAAGTTCTATCCTCCAGCAACTCCACACTAAATATTCCAAGTATTTTAATTCCAAATATGAGTACACCGGCCATTTGTTTCAAGGAAGGTATCATGATGAAATTATACTTAATCGTGAGTATTTTTTGACAGCTTGTAAGTATGTACACAAGAATCCTGAAAGAGCCAATTTAAAACGATTGTTATCTAATCATCTGTGGACGTCGCATAGTGCCTATATTAATAAAGAATTAGATCCAATAGTGGATACGGAACTGTTGAGAGAGTATTTAATGGTAACTTACGAAGAGTTTATGAAATATCATGATGTAGAGGACCCTGCTACTTAATAAAGAGTAAGGGTCTTTTTTTATGTGAAGACACGAACATAAAGCCTGGCACTTCGAGAAGACATTTTGGTGCCTGGCACCCGATTCATGGCACCAATAAAACACAAAAAAACGCACCCGTAATGGATGCGTTTTTGCTGCTTATTTTTTTGGCGTACCAGGTTTTGTGTCATATCCGGCACTGAAGATAGCAGTAAGAAATGCGACACAGACAAGAATGATCAATGTAAGATTCATGAGTGGTCCTCCTTTATGTAGCCAGACAAGCATGATTAATCATATTATACCCTAATTATGGGTGGATGTGAATTGTTTGTCCAGTTAAAATTATCCTTTGCTTGATGACACATGCCTATACGTTAGGGCGGGCGTTTACATAGAGTGAAGGGTAGGTGAATAACCAAGGATGGATTGGAGGAGCATAAATGAACCATTACCAATATTATTATCACCCGTACCAAGTCGAAGAGGACTTCCGCAATGAGGACGAACGTTTCTTCTTTTTAGGACCATTTGCTGGTGGACTGCTCGGTGGATTCCTGGGAGGAGCTCTGGCCCCTGGCTTTTACGGAGGATTTGGACCCCCGCCTCCGCCCCCACCTTATTACGGTGGAGGACCTGGATACGGTGGACCAGGATATGGATATAACCGACCTCCTTATTATGGAGGACCATGGTAAAATAGATGCCCCTCATGAACCAATCATGAGGGGCAATTTTTTTAGAAGTTCGTAGTATCCAGTTCTTTCCCTTGGGATTCGTAGCCTTGCATGTACTTGATGCGGCGCTGGGCGGATGTGGCGTTCACCTGCTCATCTGCGTGATAAGATGAACGGACCATAGGGCCTGCTTCGCAGTGTTTGAATCCTTTCTCAAGGGCAATTTCCTTAAGCTCTTCAAATTCGTCCGGATGATAGTAACGCTCGACGTTTAAATGTTTCTTTGTCGGCTGTAGATATTGACCGATTGTCATGATATCAACGTTATGGGCAAGAAGGTCGTCCATGGCTTCAACGATTTCTTCTTTCGTTTCACCTAAACCGACCATGATGCTTGATTTGGTTGGAGTATTCGGGCGAATTTCTTTTACACGTTTCAACAATTCAAGAGAACGATCGTACATCGCGCGAGCACGCACTTTTTTCGTCAGGCGTCGGACGGTTTCGATGTTATGGTTGAAAATATCCGGCTCTCCGTCCATTAATGTGTGAAGACTTTCATAATCACCTTTCATATCTGAAGGGAGGATTTCAACGGTACAACCCGGTACACGGCGGCGGATGGCTTTCACTGTTTCAGCGAAAACGGCAGCACCACCATCATTTAAATCGTCACGCGCAACAGCGGTCACAACGACGTGCTTAAGTCCCATGATTTCCACAGAGTCAGCGACACGTTCTGGTTCGCCCCAATCTAGTTCGTTAGGAAGTCCTGTTTTGACCGCACAGAAGCGGCACCCTCGTGTACATGTATCTCCAAGGATCATGAATGTCGCCGTTTTTCGTTCACTCCAGCATTCGTGAATGTTTGGACAACGGGCTTCTTCACATACGGTGTTCAGTTTTTTATCGCGCATCAACTTTTTCAAGCCTGTGTAAGATTTATTCGTATTGATCTTAATTTTCAGCCATTCTGGTTTTCTTATGTACTCTTGATCTTTGGCCATTTCATTCACTCCTTATTCGTTAGCGCGAGTAGTTCCACTCGTCATTTTCATAACGTTCTTCTGCAATTTTTCTTACTTCATCCCATTGTGTTTCTGTTGGGATAAAAGGCTCAAGTTTAATACCCAGCCCTTTTTCGAAGCCATCTTTAAAAGCTTTTTTAGTATCTTCGAAAGTTACTGGTTGATCAACGATTTGGTTGATCGCTATGGCTTTGTCACCGAAGGCTTTTCGTGCGCGTTCTTTAATGCGTTCATTTTTATAGATGAACATGTCGAACAGTTTAACATCATCGACATCAATGGGGATGGACCCATGTTGAAGGATAATCCCTTTCTTTCTTGTCTGTGCACTTCCCGCTGCTTTTTTACCTTCGACAATAAGTTCATACCATGAAGGTTCTTCAAAGCATACCGCGGATCCTGCTACATCTAATTTCCCTTCAGGAACAGCGAATTCTGCTTGTATGTCAAGGTTTGTGAATCCTTCAAGCAAACCTTTTGATAGGACAAGGTAGGCTTCTTTTACAGAGTCTGGCATATCCGGATGATTTTCCGAAACAATTACACTATATGTGAGTTCATTGTCATGTAGGACAGCTCGTCCTCCCGTCTGACGGCGAACAAGCTCATATCCATGCTTTTGGATGCCCTCCAGATCAATCTTTCCTTTGACTTTCTGAAAATATCCTACAGATAATCCAGCAGGCTCCCATCCATAAAAGCGGAGTACAGGAGGAATGTCTCCATTGCGGTGCCAATTCATCAAGGCTTCATCCAATGCCATGTTCATCGCAGGGGTGCAATGACCTGAATCGACAAAGTACCATGTTTCCATTTGCAGTCCTTCTTTCTATTGTGTAGCACTTTATCCTATTAAAATATTCGTAACAATTCTAACAAGGGGATATCATCGTGTCAAAATTTACTAAAAAGCGTAAATTCAACCTTTAGGACTACTTGCTCATTGCAAAAAAATGGACATACAATCCGGTTCTGTTGATTTATAATAAAGGAAGGAGGGATGATCGTGAGCCAAACGTTGATTTCCAGCATCCTTTTCTTGGTCAGTGCGGCAATTTGGGCATTATTAGCTATATTTTATGATGATTTCAGGTGGCTTAATTTGTTTCTGTTTATTGCTTTTTTGGTCATGGGATTGTCCAAAAGGCGCAGGTACACTCAAGAAAAGGATTACGAAGAGGACTAACTTTCATGTTGGTCCTCTTTTTTTCTGTCATGAATGAAGAAGGTAGGCATAGGGTGGATAAGAGGGCTTTCCCCTCACTTTTCAGTTGACTCTTCATGGTTAGCGTTTTGAATTTATGTTTTCGAAAGGGTTGTATCCACCAGACACTTGGAATGAATGGTAGGTTGCGCGTTTGTTCAGTTGCAGCGGCCAGACACTAGAAATAAGTCAACTGCCTCCGTGGTGGAAAAACACACCACTGTGCCGTTTGTCGTATGCTTGTCGTGTCTAACCAGGCCGCTTCCACATTTCTAAATTACACATGTTTTACAGTAGCCAGGCATAGGATGTATTAAAATTCGTCTCTTACGACGGGGGAGGTCGCGAAGTGGACATTTTAAAGAAAATACAAGACCACCGGGAACAAGAAGAGGAACTGAAATGGGAAGGTACATTCTCAGAGTATTTGGAATTGCTGAAAGAGCGTCCGTATTTAGCTCAATCCGCCCATTCCCGCGTTTACAATATGATTAAAAGTGCGGGGGTAGCAGAAGAGCACGATCATAAGCGTTACAAGTTTTTTGATGAGGATATTTATGGACTGGATGAAGCCATGGAGAAGCTTGTGGAAGAATATTTTCACCCGGCTGCGAGAAGGCTGGATGTTAGAAAGCGTATCCTTTTACTGATGGGACCTGTCAGTGGTGGTAAGTCAACGCTCGTTAATTTACTTAAACGTGGGATGGAGAAGTACACGCATACCGATGATGGGGCTGTCTTTGCCATTAAGGGTTGTCCGATGCATGAGGATCCTTTACACCTTGTTCCGAACCATCTGCGTAAGGATTTCCAGGATGAGTACGGCATTCGTGTAGAGGGAAGTCTATCCCCGTTAAATACGATGAGAGTTGAAACAGAATATGACGGAAGGATTGAGGATGTTTTAGTTGAACGTATCTTTTTCTCAGAGGATAAGCGTACAGGCATTGGTACGTTCAGCCCGTCCGATCCAAAATCCCAGGATATAGCGGACTTAACTGGTTCTATTGACTTCTCTACCATTGCTCAGTATGGTTCTGAATCAGATCCCAGGGCTTACCGTTTCGATGGAGAATTGAATAAAGCAAACCGTGGGATCATGGAGTTTCAGGAAATGCTGAAGTGTGATGAGAAGTTTTTATGGCACTTACTCAGCCTGACTCAGGAAGGAAACTTCAAGGCTGGTCGCTTTGCCCTAATATCTGCCGATGAATTGATCATCGCCCATACGAACGAAGCGGAATATCGTTCTTTCATAGCCAATAAGAAAAATGAGGCCTTGCATTCACGGATGATTGTTATGCCTGTCCCTTATAACTTGAAGGTGAGTCAGGAAGAACGGATCTATGAAAAAATGATCAGAGAAAGTGACATCAGAGATGTGCATATCGCCCCGCATACACTGAGGGTTGCGGCGATGTTTACCATTTTAACCCGGTTGAAGGAGTCGAAAAAAGCTTCTGTCGATGTACTGAAGAAAATGCGCTTGTATGACGGTGAAATTTTAGAAGGATTCAGCGATGTAGATGTGGAAGAGCTGAAGAAAGAGCATGCGGACGAAGGAATGAGCGGCATTGACCCTCGTTATGTCATTAACCGCATTTCTTCAACCATTATTAAGAAAGAGTTGACGTCTATAAATGCGCTGGATGTGCTGCGTTCGCTGAAAGACGGGCTTGGAAGCCATGCTTCCATTTCCAGTGAAGATAAAGAACGTTATCTTGATTTCATTTCGCTTGCTAGAAAAGAATACGACGAAATCGCGAAGAAAGAAGTGCAGAAGGCTTTTGTCTATTCTTATGAAGAGTCAGCTGTCACATTAATGGATAACTATTTAGATAACGTAGAGGCCTATTGCAACAAGGCGAAACTTAGGGATCCACTGACCGGTGAAGAATTGAACCCGGATGAGCGCCTCATGCGTTCCATTGAAGAACAGATTGGTGTATCAGAAAATGCGAAGAAGGCGTTCCGTGAAGAGATCTTGATCCGAATCTCCGCTTATGCTCGAAAAGGCAAGAAATTTGACTATCAGTCTCATGAGCGGTTACGTGAAGCCATTCAGAAGAAGTTGTTCGCAGATCTGAAAGATGTTGTCAAAATTACCACGTCCACGAAGACGCCGGATGAGCAGCAACTTAAGAAAATCAATGAAGTGGTTGCGACTCTCGTTGATGAACATGGTTACAATTCCAGTTCTGCCAATGAATTATTGAAGTATGTCGGTAGCTTGTTGAATAGATAATGGCAACCCCCAGCCGCTCTCTTATTCTATTAAGAGGGCGGTTTCTTGTGGTATAATGGCAAAAAATGAAGTGTGGTGAGACGATGGCCAAAAAATATTATGCAATTATTGATGTCGGATCGAATACAATGCGCCTAGTCATTTATTTAAGGGAAAAAGGTGGACGTCTACGGGAAGTGGAGAATGTGAAAGCTGTTGCCCGGTTGAGGAATCACCTCATGGACGACGGCCTATTATCTACTGAAGGTATCCAAATCCTTTTGACCACTTTAAAAAGCTTCAAACAAGTCGCAGAGTCATATCCTTTGGAGGAGATCGTTTGTGTAGCGACTGCCACCATCAGGCAAGCGCAAAATCAAGCCGAAATCATTCATCAGGTATCGGATCAAACAGGCTTCGATATGCGAATACTTTCCGACCAGGAAGAAGCTTATTATGGGTATTTGGCTGTGGTGAACTCTACACCTGTGACAGAAGGAATAACGGTAGACATCGGTGGAGGAAGTACAGAAGTTACATATTTTAAGGACAGGGAATTGGTAGAATCCCATAGTTTCCCATTCGGAGCACTCACGCTTAAACAAGACTTTTTTAAAAAAGATCTTCCTACAGAGGAAGAAATGTCTGACCTTCGTCATTATTTGATTGAGCAATTTCAATCTCTTCCCTGGCTGAAGAAAAAGAACGTCCCATTGATCGGAATCGGGGGAGGGGCACGTAACCTCGTTCAAATTGATCAGAATTTGAAAGAATACCCTCTCGCAGGTCTACACCAGTATAAAATGAAGGACAGTGACCTTGCGTTTATTAAGAACTACCTTTTCACCTTAAATATGAAGAAGTTGCAGAAGGTTGAGGGGCTGTCCAAGGATCGTGCGGACATCATCCTTCCCGCAACCGAAGTCTTCCATTCTTTATATGATACGGTCCATGCTTCTGGTTTTATCTTAAGTAGAAAAGGGTTGCGTGACGGTATTTTCTTCGAGCAGCTGACGAGTGAGATGGGAACAGCCCTCTTTCCGAATGTGTTAGAGGAGAGCATCCAGGAATTGATCAGTGATTATGAGTTGAATGTGAAACACATCCAGCATGTTCAGCACCTGGCCCACGAATTGTTCCATCAGCTCCACGATCATGGAATCGGTTCTTTGAGGAAAAAAGACTGGCAGGAAGTGAAAAGAGCAAGCTATGTGTTTAACCTTGGAGAATACATTGACAATGAATCAAGCTCCCAGCACACTTTTTACCTTCTTGCTAACCGTACGATTGACGGATTGATGCATATGGAAAGACTACGGATGGCTCTTATGGCCTCTTTCAAAAATAAGACAATCTTCAAGCAATTCCTCAATCCATACAAACAGTGGTTCTTGAAAGATGAACGGAAAAAGATCCGCCTTCTCGGGTCCATGTTGAAGTTTTGTTATAGTCTGGACAGCACCCGCAGGCAGACGGTGGAAAGGCTGGAACTATCCAATGATGGAGATGACCTCCGGGTAACTCTCTATTGTAACGGTGCTTACATGCCTGAGGAATATCAAGCAGAAAAACAGAAAAAACACTTGGAAAAGTCACTGAAGAAGACTATCGAGCTTCATTTTGTGGAAAATAAAAAGTAGTCCGTTCCCGGGCTGCTTTTTTTGTCATTCTATTTTTTGTCTTATCGTTCGACATTTTCAATCAAATTTTTACAAAAAGTTAACTTTGCATTCATATGTGGAATATATGGATGTATTAACCTATATGTGAATACATGTGTAAAGGGTGTGCGTTATGTCAACAGAAATGAAGACGAAAGAACTGGATAATCCACTTTTTTATAATAATCGAGAGCTCAGCTGGCTTGGCTTCAATGAACGGGTTTTGGATGAAGCTCTTGATATGGACAACCCTTTGCTCGAACGGTTGAAATTTTTAGCTATTGTCTCTTCCAATCTTGATGAATTTTTTATGGTACGCGTCGCGGGATTGAAGGACCAGGTCAAAGCCGGCTTTAATAAACCGGAAAACAAAGCCGGATTGACGCCGAAGCAGCAACTGAACAAAATTGCTGAGATTAACCACAAAAATGTGGAAAAGCAGTATGCGGCCTACCAGGCGATGAAACCGGAATTGGAAAAAGAGGGAATTACGATTTTGTCCATTGACGACCTCACCAAAGAGGAAATCAAGCGCTTTGAAACCTATTTCGATGAAGAGATTTTTCCCGTGTTGACCCCTATGGCAGTGGATGCCTATCGTCCTTTTCCAATGCTTTTGAATAAGTCCATCAACCTGGCTGTCGTCATTCGGGACGAACTCGACCAAGAGGGAGCAACGAAAACGGCGATTGTTCAAGTGCCATCCGTACTGGACCGTTTCGTAAGTGTGAACCATGATGATAAATATCAGTATGTTTTATTGGAAGAAATCATCGGTCATTTTATGAGTAAGCTCTTCAAAGGGTATAAAGTTGAGTCGATCACAGAGTTCAGAATTACGAGAAATGCTGATATGACAATTCATGAAGAAGGCGCCCGTGATTTATTAAAAGAAATAGAGAAAGAATTGAAGAAACGGAAGTGGGGAGCGGCTGTGCGTCTGGAAGTGCGGGACGGAAAATATGATGAGAAATTGGTCAGCTTTTTATTGAATGTCCTGGAAATTCATAAAGATGACTTATACATTACAAATGGACCGCTGGACTTAACTTTCTTATTTAAATTCCATAAAACGTTTGAAGACATCAAGGACCACCTTTATTACGAAACGTTGATGCCTCAGCCTCCGCGTGATTTGAGTAGTGATGAAAATATTTTTGAACAAGTAATGGATCGGGATGTTTTCCTACACCATCCGTTTGAATCTTTTGAACCGGTCGTTGACTTCGTAGCGGAAGCAGCAGATGATCCCCATGTGCTGGCTATCAAACAAACATTATACCGGGTTAGTGGAGATTCACCGATTATAGAAGCTCTCAAGCGTGCGGCGGAGAAAGGGAAGCAGGTCACCGTACTTGTTGAACTAAAAGCGCGGTTTGATGAAGAAAACAACGTGCAATGGGCAAAAGAGTTGGAAAAAGCAGGTTGTCATGTCATTTATGGAATGACTTACTTGAAAACCCACAGCAAAATTACTCTGGTGGTCAGGAAGAAGAACGAGAAAATTGAACGTTTCGTTCACCTGGGAACAGGGAATTATAATGACCAGACAGCATCGCTTTATACAGATATGGGAATCATCACAGCCAAGCGGAAGTTTGGAATTGATGCCACAGACTTTTTCAATTATTTAAGCGGGTTTACCGAGAAACCGCAATTCCATCATCTGTCGATGGCTCCGTTTGATATACGAAATGACTTTATCCGCTATATCAACAATGAAATCCGTTTCCAAAAACAACATGGCAATGGGCGCATCATCTTAAAAATGAATTCTTTGACGGACAAAAATTTAATTATGAAGCTTTACGAAGCCTCTCAAGCAGGTGTCCAGATTGATTTAATCGTGCGTGGAATCTGCTGTCTGCGTCCCGGGATCCAGGGTTTCAGCGATAACATCCGTGTCATTAGTATTGTCGGTCGCTTCCTGGAGCACAGCCGAATTTATTATTTCCATCATAATGGAGATGATCGTGTCTTTCTATCCTCTGCTGATATGATGACAAGAAACATGGTCAAGCGTGTCGAACTTTTATTCCCGATCTATGAACCAGTGATAAAAAATCGTTTGCAAAAGATTTTATCTGTCATGCTGAGTGATAATGTCAAAGCCAGGGAACAAAAGAATGACGGGTCCTATGAACATGTTAAACGCCCTGAAAACGCGCAGCCCATCAATAGTCAGATGAAACTTTACGATATGGCTTACCGTGTCTTAGAGGATGAAGAATAACAACGATATATCACTTTAGTGGCAAAAAGTGAAAAAGGCGTACCCATCGGTGCGTCTTTCTTGTTATAATGGAATGGATTTGGTCATTATTAAAAAATTAAGCGAAATTTGTTGAATACGGAAGCGTTTCAATTCTATAATAGTACATGGACTTGGAAACGTTTTCGAGGAAACATTAGCCAACAACTACTTGGGGGTATTCTACGTGTCTAAACAAGGCTCCACTCAAAACTTTTGGGAAAATTTCCATGGCCCCAACATGGGGTACATCGAAGAACAATTCGAACAATATGAAAACGATCCTAGTGCTGTCGATCCTTCCTTGAAGGAAATCTTTGATGAGCACGGGGCTCCTGCATGGATGGGAAGCGATATGGTTGCCGAAACCAACGGATCTGCTTCACCTTCTGAAAGGGACATAGCTAAAATTACCTCAGCTTTGAAACTTGTTGAGGCTATTCGTCGTCATGGTCACCTGCAGGCGAATATTTACGCGGTAGGCAGTGATGAGCGACCTAAAACAAATTTGCTTGAGTTAGAAACATATGGACTACAAGAAAAGGATCTAAAAGAAATCCCGGCTGATTGGGTGTGGCCCGATGCCCCAATGAAACTGGATAACGCACTTCAAGTAGTCAAAACATTAAAAGAACGATATGCAGGGACCATTTCTTTTGAATTTGGTCATGTGAATAACGAAGATGAAAGAAAATGGCTTCAGGATAAAGTCGACACTGGTTCTTATACCGTGTCACTGACAGATGAAGAGAAGAAGCAATTACTATACCGTCTGGCCGAAGTGGAAGGATTTGAAAATTTCCTTGCCAAAACATTTGTTGCGCAGAAGCGTTTTTCTATTGAAGGCTTGGATATGATGGTGCCGATGCTTGATCATATTATCCAGTCAGCATCAGGTGACAAAATAAAAAATATCATGATGGGCATGGCCCACCGTGGTCGTTTGAATGTACTTGCACATATCCTTGGAAAACCTTATGACCGCATTTTTTCTGAATTCCACCTTTCTCCCGATAAGGAGCTAATGCCATCGGAAGGTTCGATGGGAATTAATTATGGGTGGACAGGTGATGTGAAGTATCACTTCGGTGCGAGAAGAGAAATTGAGAACGGTGAACAGTCGGCTACGCGTGTGACTCTAAGCCACAACCCTTCACACTTAGAATACGTCAATCCTGTAGTAGAAGGATTTACACGTGCGGCTCAGGATGACCGATCAGAGCCGGGTTATGCAAAAATGGATGAGGACGAGGCATTCGGCCTTTTAATTCATGGTGACGCTGCTTTCATCGGAGAAGGTGTGGTAGCAGAAACCTTAAATATGAGTGACCTCCCTGGCTATCGCACAGGCGGAACGGTCCACATTATTGCTAATAACCTTGTCGGATTTACGACGAATAGGAAAGATGGACGCTCGACACGTTATGCGAGTGATCTTGCCAAAGGGTTCGAGATTCCTGTTGTCCATGTCAATGCCGATGATCCGCTGGCTTGTTTATCAGCGATGGCCTTTGCATATGAATACCGTCAAAAATTCCATAAAGATTTCTTAATCGATCTCGTAGGATATCGCCGTTTCGGTCATAATGAAATGGATGAACCACGGTCTACACAACCGAGACTTTATAAAGAAATTGACGAACATCCGACGGCTGCTGCTGTCTTTGAAAAACAGCTACAGGAAGCATCAGTCGTAGGTGATGGTGCTCTTAAAGATATGAAAGCGGAAGTGGAACAAAAACTCCGCGATATCTATAACAATATGAACGAGCATGAAACGTCTTCTCCTGATGTCAAAGATCGTCCGAGTGGAGTGGAACGTAATCTCGACGAAATCGATACAGCCATCGATATTGATCGTCTAAGAGGTTTAAATGAAGGTATGCTGAAGCGTCCTGAAGGTTTTAATGGTTTTAAAAAGCTTGAGAAAATTCTTCAAAGGCGCAGTAAAATGCTTGAGGATGGACAGAAAGTTGACTGGGCGACAGCTGAAGCGCTAGCATTTGCCTCAATTCTTGAAGATGGACGTCCTATTCGAATCACAGGTCAAGATACGGAGCGCGGAACATTTGCCCACCGACATCTTGTTCTTCATGATGTGGAAACAGGGGAAACGTACTGTCCTCTTCACGGATTAGAACAAGCAAATGCATCTTTTGACATTCATAATAGTCCATTGTCCGAAGCTGGGGTTATTGGGTTTGAGTACGGATATAGTGTCCAGGCTCCAGAATCTCTAGTCCTTTGGGAGGCACAGTTCGGTGATTTTGCTAATGCTGGACAAGTCATCTTTGACCAGTTCGTATCTGCCGGCCGTGCCAAGTGGGGTGAAAAGTCCAATATGGTCTTCTTGCTTCCTCACGGATATGAGGGACAAGGGCCTGAGCACTCGAGTGCGCGACTGGAGCGTTTCTTACAGCTTGCTGCTGAAAACAACTGGACGGTTGCCAATGTTACGTCTTCTGCTCAATACTTCCACTTGTTAAGAAGACAAGCAGCTATTAGTAATCAGGAAGAAGCGCGTCCTCTTGTGTTGATGACACCGAAGAGTCTCTTAAGAAACCAACGAGTGGCCGTTTCCGGTGAACAGTTCAGCACTGGACGCTTCCAACCGATTATGAAGCAACCCATCTTATCTGAAAACAAAGATAAAGAAAAAGTGAAAACACTTCTTCTCGGAAGCGGGAAGATCATGGTCGATATCGAAGATACGGTAGATGGTACGGATCAAACCTTTGAGACGATCGATGCTGTAAGAATCGAACAAATCTATCCGTTCCCTGAACAACGATTAGCTGAGATGTTAGAGTCTTATCCTAATTTAGAAGAATTAGTATGGGTCCAAGAAGAACCGCAGAACATGGGTAGCTGGTACTTCGTCGAAGGGATTTTGCACAAGTTGTTGAAAGAGGGGCAGATTCACCGCTTTGTCGGTCGTCCGCACCGTGCTTCACCTTCCGTCGGCGAGCCGAACATCCATAAAACGGAGCAGAATCGAATCATTCATGAAGCGCTACAGATGTCTAAAGGAGGAGAAACAAATGAAGGAAATTAAGGTTCCTGAATTAGCTGAATCCATAACAGAAGGTACAATATCAGAATGGCTCGTCAAAAAAGGGGATCAAGTGGAAAAAGGCGACCCGATTCTCGAGCTTGAGACAGATAAAGTAAACGTTGAAGTGAATGCAGATGCCAGTGGAGTTATTGCTGAGTTGTTGAGAGAAGCTGGAGATGACGTAGAAGTCGGCGATGTGATTGCTAAAGTCGATGAAAATGGCGAAGCGGGAGGTTCAGACGAAGACACTTCTTCTGATGATGAGGAAGAATCTGAACCAAAAGAAAAAGAAGAGAAATCCAACAAAGAAGAAGAATCTCAGAAAGAAGAAGAGCAGCAACAATCTTCTGAAGAGAAAAAAGAGTCTTCCAGTAAGGATTCTAAAGACGTGATTGCTACTCCAGCCGCTCGCAAACGTGCGCGTGAACTTGGAATTGATTTGAGTGAGATTTCCGCTCGCGATCCCCTTGGACGCATCCGCCCTGAAGATGTTGATGCAGCTGCCAAAGGAGAAAGCAAGCAGCAATCTAAAGGTTCATCCAAGTCTTCTTCTGAGGACCAGCCTAAGAAGCAGGAGAAGAAAAAAGAAGAAACGAAGAAAACAGAATTTGATAAGCCAGTCGAGCGAGTGAAAATGTCCCGCAGACGCCAGACCATTGCTAAGAGACTCGTTGAAGCCCAACAGGAATCTGCGATGCTTACAACGTTCAACGAAGTGGATATGACTAATGTTATGAAGCTCAGAAGTGAGCGTAAAGAATCCTTCCTGAAGAAGCATGACATTAAATTAGGATTTATGTCCTTCTTCACAAAAGCTGCAGTTGGGGCATTGAAGGAATTCCCGCTACTGAATGCCGAAATTCAAGGGAACGAAATCATTAAGAAACAGTTCTATGATATCGGGATGGCCGTTTCCACAGATGAAGGTCTCGTCGTTCCTGTTGTCCGTGATGCGGACCGTCTGGACTTTGCCGGAATTGAAAAAGGAATTGCAGACCTCGCTACCAAAGCCCGAAACAAAGAGCTTGGTCTTGATGACTTGCAAGGTGGATCATTTACAATTACGAACGGTGGAATATTCGGATCTATGCTTTCCACCCCGATTTTGAATGCACCTCAAGTAGGAATCCTTGGTTTGCATAACATTGAAAAACGCGCGAAAGTTATGCCGGATGACTCCATCGAAGCTCGTCCGATGATGTACATTGCTCTTTCCTATGACCACAGAATCGTAGATGGAAAAGATGCGGTACAGTTCTTGCGCAGAATTAAAGAAATGATTGAAGATCCATTCGATCTATTGCTCGAAGGCTAAAACCAATCCCCTTCCACAACTCCAGTGGAAGGGGATTTTATATTCCTAATCACACAATCCTGACATATACTTGAATAACATATTTACCAGCATGGACTATCAATCTGCTTGTGAAACGATAGACAATATGGGCGAAAGAAACAAATAATCCATGTATATCTCAATATCTTTCATCCATTACCGTGGACCTGCATACGATAGAGTAATACTCGATTAGGAGGGAATTACATGGATGAAGAGATGAGTTTCGTAATCGCCGAAGACGACTGGTCCCTCCATCGGAAAGGCTACGACGATCAGCGGCGACATCAAGAAAAAGTGAAGGATGCGATGAGCAAGCAGTTACCTGATCTCATTACTGAAGAGAATATTGTGATGTCGAATGGAAAGCGTGTCGTTAAGATTCCAATACGTTCACTTGATGAATATAAGATTCGTTATAATCACGAGAAGAATAAACATGCAGGACAAGGTGAAGGGGATAGTGAAGTCGGGGATGTTGTTGCTCAAGCGCCGCAGCAATCGAAAGGTAAGCCTGGCGATGGAGACGGAGCTGGAGATCAAGCTGGCGAAGATTATTATGAGGCAGAGATTTCATTAGCCGAGTTAGAAGAAGCCTTGTTTAAGGAATTAACCTTACCGAATTTGGATGAGAAGGAAAAAGACAATATCATTCACACAGACATCGAGTTCAGCGATATTCGGAAAACGGGATTAACAGGAAACATCGACAAGAAGAGGACGATGCTTGAAGCATACAAACGAAACGCTCTAGGCGGAGAAGCTTCATTTGCACCGATTTATCCAGAAGATATTCGTTTTAAAACGTGGAATGAGAAAACCAAACCGGAATCAAAAGCTGTTGTTATTGCGATGATGGATACAAGTGGCTCCATGGGACAATGGGAAAAGTATATGGCCAGAAGTTTCTTCTTCTGGATGACCAGGTTCCTGAACCGGAACTATGAAACAGTGGAAATTGAATTTGTTGCCCATCACACACAAGCTAAAGTCGTCAGTGAAGATGATTTCTTTTCTAAAGGGGAAAGTGGAGGGACGATCTGCTCCTCAGCTTATCGCAAGGCTTTAGAATTGATTGAGACCAAGTATTCACCGGAGCGCTATAATATTTACCCGTTCCACTTCTCTGATGGTGATAATTTAACATCTGATAATAAACGCTGCCTGGGATTGATTGAACAGCTGATTGAAGTTTCACAAATGTTTGGTTATGGAGAAGTCAACCAATACAATCGTTCCTCCAGTTTGATGCAGGCCTATAAATCCATCGATCACCCGAAGTTCCGCTATTACATTTTGAGAAGAAAAGCAGATGTATTTCATGCCATGAAACAATTCTTCAGTGAACAGGTTGAAGAGATGCTAAGCTGATGTTGCAAAGAAGCCAAGTAACATCTTGTTGCTTGGCCTTTTTTGTGTTTTCAAAAGCTGGACGAGTTTTTTATTACTTGAACCTTAGGCTTCCTTGGTATAATGTCGCTATAAAGAAAATAAAAGGAGTATCGTTTATGATTCAGGAAATTTTAGAGTCCAATCAATTCATCATGTTGATGGCTCTATTGCTTATTGTCAGTATCATCGTTACAAAATTCTCTTCCAGACTCGGGGTTCCATCGCTCGTTCTCTTTATTGCGGTTGGAATGCTCGTCGGAAATGATGGGCTTGGGTTCATTTATTTTGATAACCCGGAAATTGCTCAGTTGATCGGTGTCATCGCTTTAATTGTTATTTTGTTCGAAGGTGGTATGTTGACAAAATGGAAAGATATACGACCTGTAGTGGTTCCTTCCATTTCTTTAGCCACAGTAGGAGTCGTCCTTACGACATCCATCGTAGCTTTAGCTGCCAAATTCATCTTACATATCGGTTGGGTTGAGGCTTTCCTTGTAGGATCTATTGTAGGGTCCACAGATGCGGCAGCTGTATTTGCTGTTTTAAAAGGAAAAAATGTCCGACCTAAGCTTGAAGCGACACTGGAAGCGGAGTCTGGTACAAACGATCCTATGGCTGTGTTTCTCACTATTTCATTTATTCAGTTGCTCACGATTGATCAAGTCAATATATTAGGGATGATCGGTTCATTCTTTTGGCAGATGGGTGCTGGATTAGCGGTTGGATTTGGAATCGGGTACTTGGCCAGTTTTTCATTAAATCGAATCAATTTGGATTCAAGTGGACTTTATCCATTGTTCGCTCTAGGTTTCGCATTTTTATCTTACAGTTCAAGCTCCCTTCTCCAAGCAAGTGGTCTTTTAGCTGTATATGTGACAGCCGTTGTCATTGGAAATGCTGAACTGGCTTACCGTTATTCCATCTTGCGGTTTCATGAGGGATTTGGCTGGATGGCTCAAATTCTCATGTTTATAATTCTCGGGTTATTTGTTTCGCCCACTGAAGTTTTCACATGGCCTGTTATGATGGATGGATTGCTTATAGCACTTGTGCTTATATTTATTGCAAGGCCTGTAGCCACGCTTTTAAGCCTGTCTGGTTTTTCGTTTACGATGAAGGAAAAGTACTTTTTATCCTGGGCTGGGTTGCGTGGTGCCGTACCAATCGTACTGGCGATCTTCCCGATGCTGGCTGGAATACAGAACAGCCAACTTATCTTCAACGTTGTTTTCTTTACTGTTCTTACATCAGCTCTTGTTCAAGGGTCGTCCATCACCCGTATTGCTGAACGTTTCAAACTGGTTTCCGATAAGCTTGGAAACCCGATTCATTCTCTTGAGTTAATTTCCATCGGCAAAGCGAATGTTGAAATGATTGAGTTCGATGTAACGGAAAGGAACATCATTGTTGGTCAGACTTTAGAAAATATGGAATTGCCGGATCGAGCCTTAATCAACGCCATCATCCGTGACGGAGATGTAATCACTCCTTATGGTCAAACAGAAATTAAAGCGGGGGATACGTTGTATATCCTTGTTGCAAGGAAAAATAAAAAAGAAGTGAAGAAGCTGCTTGAAGCAATTAATGAAGAGAAAGAAGAAGAACACGAAAAAAGCCGAGCTTAAGGCAGCTCGGCTTTTTTCGTAGCAGCTATGATATTTTGGGCGTTTCACTATGATATGAAGAATACAGTTATTATTATAGGTAAGATATAAGGCTTTGTAAACCTTTTCTAGAAAAAACATGTAATTTTTACTAGAGAAACAAGGGAAATCCAATATGGAATTGTACGTTCGACAATCTTCCTATACAATAAGAATCACTAAGGAGGGATGTACGGTGAACAAACGTATAGGTTTTATCGGCTGTGGTCAAATGGGGCGGGCGATGATACAGGGCATGATTGATGCAGGCCTTGTGAAAGCGCGTGATATCGCTGCCACGGCTTTATCCGATGAAACGATAGATTTTGTGACGGATGAATACGGAATTAACATTTCCAATGAAAATAAACGAGTGGCAAGAGAGAGTGACCTGCTTTTCTTAGCGGTGAAACCTTATGTGTACCAAGGAGTCGTCCAGGAAATTAAGGACGAAGTACCTGAGGATACTGTGGTGGTTACCATTGCTGCCGGCATCACTCTCGACGCTATGAAAGAAGCCTTCGGCCGTAATGTGAAGGTGATTCGTTCCATGCCGAACACGCCTTCGCTTGTCGGAGCAGGCATGAGCGTTCTGTGTCCGAACGATTTCGTGACCAAGGAAGAATTAGCAGACGTGATGGAAGTGTTTGAGAGCTTTGGAGAAGCTGAAATAGTCGAAGAAAAGTTGATGGATGCGGTTCCAGCCGTCAGCGGATCTTCACCAGCTTTTATCTATATGCTCATTGAAGCAATGGCGGATGCGGCTGTTCAACAAGGTTTCCCCAGAGATAAAGCCTACAAAATGGTTTCTCAGACTGTCCAAGGGGCGGCCCAAATGGTTAAAGAAACCGGCCGCCACCCTGGCGAGCTGAAGGATGCCGTCTGTACTCCGGGAGGTACAACCATTTCAGGGGTTACAAAGCTTGAAGAAGCCGGTTTTAGAAATGCGATCATTCAAGGGATGGAAGCTTGTACAGAGAAGTCTAAAGCATTATCAAAAGGAAAATAATAAAGGGAGGGCCGGGCTGTTACGTCCGGCTTCTTTTATAAATAGTGAAACATTTCGAACAGTCATTCGTAAGCATACATAGGGGGTGGAAGAATGGAACAGCAACCGACACAAAGAATATCACAGCAAGCGCTGACGGTGTGGCGCATCTATGGGTGGATCCAAGTAGGGATCATTCTTTTGCTGACTATTGGATTAACCGTGACGGTGTTCTTATGGGATTGGCCATGGTGGATTGTGCTGATTGGGCTAGGGATCGCTTTGCTGGAAGTCCTTTCATTTGTATGGCTCGTACCAAGTTTACGCTGGAAAAGGTGGAGGTATGATGTCACGGAAACAGAAATCGATTTGCAGTACGGATTATTTATTGTGACACGTACGCTGGTACCTATGGTCAGAGTCCAGCATGTGGATACAGAACAAGGACCTTTACTCAGGAAGTTTCGTTTATCTACCATCAGCATTTCTACAGCTGCGACGGTACATAAAATCCCGGCACTGGACGAGAGGGAAGCCGAGCGTCTACGTCAGTCCATCTCTTCCCTAGCAAGGGTGGCGGAAGATGATGTTTGAACCGAAAAGACTGCATCCGATTTCAGCCGTCATCAACTTTGTGAAGACGTTAAAAGATGCGGCTTTACCATTGATTATTGTGCTTGTGTTAAATGGAAACATATTTAGTGGGGAAGTGGATTGGATTCCATTGCTGATATGGATCGGTGTACTGCTCCTTGTATTGGGAGCAGGGATCATTCGCTGGCTGCGATTTACATACCGGATGGAAGAGGGAGAGCTGAGAATTGAATACGGGCTTATTTTTCGTAAGAAGAGGTATATCCCTATTGATCGAATTCAGAGTCTTGATTTTTCAGAAGGTATTTTTCATCGTCCTTTGAACCTTGTTAAGGTGTCAATTGAGACGGCAGGATCAACAGGGAATGAAAAGGCAGAGGCTGAACTAACAGCCATCCGGAAGGAAGAAGCAGATTCTTTGGAAGAAGCCATTTTCCAGGAAAAGAAACGTAGAAACGCAAGACCGGAGGACGACTCTTGGGATACTGAACAAGCTCAGACAGAAATAGAAGAGTCAAATCGTGAAAAGGTCTATGCTATGTCCATGAAGGAGATTGTGATGATGGCCGTCACTTCTGGAGGAGCGGGGGTAGTCATCTCCGGAGTAGCAGTTTTCTTCTCTCAATTTATGGACCTATTACCCGTAGGAACGATCTATAATGAAATCCTTGACTGGATCCAAATTGGCGTATTGGTGATTGCTTTTACCGCCCTTGTCATACTCTTAGTGGCTTATGGGATATCAATTGTAATGACGATTCTAAGGTATGCCAACTTTTCTGTTTTTATTGACGAAGATGATTTGATTATTACGCGTGGCTGGCTTGAGAAAAAACAGATGACGATACCTTTAAATCGGATTCAGGGCATTCGAATGGAAGAAAACTTAATTCGACAGCCTTTAGGATACGCTTCAGTAACGCTAATCAGCGCAGGGGGATCGGTTTTAAAGAATGATGAGCACCAATTACGACTGCTGCCAATGATCAAAAAAGAAGACGTGGGCAAGGTACTGAAAAAGGTTCTTCCTGCTTATGATGTTGTGGACCATTTCCATGAACCGCCTAAGCGATCGTTATTCAGATACATTCTGCGCCATTCATGGTTCGGATTTTTAGCGTCAATTCCCATCAGCATCTTCTTTTTTCCTTATGGTCTGTTATCCATTTTGGCCGGTGGATTCTTAGCCGTGCTGGGCTGGTTAGCCTACCATGATGCAGGATGGAATATTCGAGAAGATCAGCTGACTTTAAGATCGAGAGGAATCATCAAGCAGACGTACTTTATGAAAAAGTACCGAATTCAGGCATCTTATGAAAAACAAACGTATTTTCAAAAAAGGACACATCTCTCAAGCATAGAAGTTATGTTAACGTCAGGAGGAGGCAGATCGCTTGCTTCCTGCTACTACCTTGAGAAAAGCGATACAGAGGAAATCATGCACTGGTATAGAGTCAAGAGATTAAGTGAAAAACCGTCTGAGGAATAAGTACTCAGGCGGTTTTTTTGTGTGAAAATAATAAAAGCGAACATTTTTGTTGTTACTATTGATTTTTGTTCGTAAAAATAATATTATAATACACGTTGTAATTCTTATTGAAAGTTTGGTGTTCCCAAATGTTAAACAAATGGTTCCGATTAAATGAAAATCATACAGATGTTAAAACAGAGTTGCTTGCAGGAGTGACGACTTTTTTAACGATGGTCTATATCGTTGTTGTTAACCCCGCAATTCTATCAAGTGCGGGCGTGCCTTTCGAACAAGTGTTTATGGCGACGATCATTGCGGCAATTGTTGGTACGTTAATTATGGCATTTGCTGCTAATTACCCCATTGCTATAGCTCCTGGTATGGGATTGAATGCGTACTTCGTTACGGAAGTTGTCCAACAGGATGTTAGTTATTCTGTTATTTTTGGAGCTGTCTTTGTATCAGGTATATTATTTGTTCTTCTTAGTTTGACTAGTTTACGTAAAACGTTGATTACAGCGATTCCTGCTTCATTAAAATATGGGATTACATCAGGAATCGGTTTGTTTATAGCTTTCCTTGGGTTAAGAATGTCAGGCATCATCGTTTCCAGTGAAGAGACGCTGGTTACACTTGGAGATTTGACAGCAAAAGGTCCATTATTGACGGTATTCGGGCTTTTCTTCACACTGGTCCTGATCGCGAGAAATGTGACGGGTGGATTATTCATCGGCATGTTCGTTACAGGTATTATCGGCTTTTTCACTGGTCAGCTTCAGCTAGAAGGCTTTATTGAGGCACCACCAGCTCCTGTATTCTGGGATATGGATATAGGAGCGGTGTTCAGCAATGGCCTCTATACGGTTATTTTCGCTTTCCTTCTTGTCACGATTTTTGACACGACAGGAACGATGATCGGTGTGGCGGAACAAGCTGGGTTCATCCGTAAAGATGGAAGTCTTCCGAGGGCGCGGGCTGCTTTAATGGCAGATGCGTCAGCTACAACCGTTGGAGCTATGTTTGGAACGAGTCCTTCTTCTGCTTACATTGAATCTTCTTCAGGGGTAGCAGCTGGAGGAAGGACAGGCCTGACGACGACGGTCGTTGCTCTATTGTTCATTCTATCCATGTTTTTTGCCCCTATTGTAGGAGCCGTTTCCGGTCTACCAGCTATTACAGCTCCTGTATTAATCATTGTCGGTTGCTTCATGATGGGTGGTCTTGCAAAGGTGAACTGGGGTAGTTTCGATGACGCTTTCCCAGCCTTCATCATCATCCTTTCCATGCCACTCACATCCAGTATTGCAACAGGAATCTCGTTTGGTTTTATCACGTATCCATTGTTAAAGCTCGTTACTGGAAAAGGAAAAGAAGTACACTGGATTTTATACATGTTCGCAGTTATTTTCATATTACAAATGGTCTTCTTCCCAGGCCACTAACCCCACCAAATCCTATGGCAACCCAGCCATAGGATTTTTTGTTATTCAATTAAATGGCAGGTTTCTTGAAGACTCAGTTTCGAGATTTTTGTGAGAGTTTAGGGCTCCGGGAAAAGGTTCGCTTTCCATGGGGCGGGCGGTGAGCCTCCTCAGGCTACGCCTTCCGGGGTCTCACCTGTCCCACATGTCCCATAGGAGTCTCACCGTTTCCCTCCGCCCCTTTACCATGGAATAGATTCTCGAA
>NZ_JAYLVQ010000080.1:0-11427 GCF_035818575.1 Halobacillus sp. HZG1 | reverse complement strand
CCACTCGCTTCCCGCGCTCGACTTGCATGTATTAGGCACGCCGCCAGCGTTCGTCCTGAGCCAGGATCAAACTCTCCATAAAAGTTAAGTTTGACTTGCTCATTTGCACACCGAATGTGCTTTGTTTCAAATCTCTTCTATTAAAGAAGAAATGTTTTGACGTACTGGTTGGTTCGTTCAGTTTTCAAAGATCAAATGTTTTGATTGCCGCTCAAAACAGCGACTCAATTAGTGTATCACGCCCAGTTATTTATGTCAATAACTTTTTTGTGATTTATTTTTTTGAGCCGTTCGCGGTTTGCCGCCCTCTTAATGCGACAAGTAATAATTTATCATGTCTGTTGTTTTGTGTCAACAACTTTTTTCATGAATTTATTACGCTCGATGTCGCTCTCTTAATGCGACGCTTATTAATATAGCATGGGGTGATTTCTTCCGTCAATAACTTTTTACAAAAAGATCCCCTCTTCCGTTTCCCTTTCAGAAGAGGGGATCTTTTTATTGATCCATATATTCCCCGACAGGCTTGTATCTTCTATGGAAGATTTGCGGCCCTTTCGTATCCTGAGGTACAACTTCAATGACATCATGGTCTACAAGATATTCAATCATGGAAGATAAGTCCAGGATATATTCCTGAATTTCAGGATGCACTTTCAGTTCTCCAAACGACCAGGGTTCTTCCCTTTCATTCATCAACTCCAACAAATGCTGAGCACTCGCTCTTGATCTTTTACTAATCGAGTGTTCAACAGCCAGAATCATCAACTGTATTCTTTTATCTGTCGGTTCACCACTTTCAATAAGTTCCTGGTAAAGTTTATAGATCTCCGGTTCAATCCGCTTCACCTGATTCCACACTGTCACTTCTGGATGGAAACCTTTTTCAATAATGGATAACCGGGCTAGATAATGAAGAGAATTCACCATGCGGCTATAAGAATCAAGGTACTGCCCGGAATCAAACAAGTCTTTGGATTCACTATAACTACGAATCAACTTAGCAAATTCAATGGCCTTCTTTAAATTGCGGTTTTGTTGAGGGAACTCCCTCAAGTGTTCCTTCAGGTTGGTCAGATACTCATTTCTCTCGAAAATGATGTTGCCATTAATCACCCATTCTACAGCTCGACGATAAGAACTTGTATCAATCCAATGCTGGAGAAGCTTTTCATCCACTATATGCATCGCTGCTGACTTATTTTCAAATTCATAATGTTTCACATACCATAGTTCCTCCGCGTCCCGAACAATAATGAATAGAATGACATCAAAATTATCGGTCACAGGGCTGATTGGTTTCTTCTTTTCTAATATAAGAATGCCCAGCGTGTTACTCTGACTGGCTTTTTCTTGATAAATCGGGCGTAATAGATCTTCCATACTCTTTCCCCCACATTCAATTTCCCTTTCCTTGTGTTTATTCGCTATGTTTAGTCAAATTCCTTTTTTCCTATTATATTTGCCTAAAGAAAATATGCTATACTACGTGGTAGATAGTAAGGAGGGACCCTGAGTGGCGTTAAAATACAGCAGCAAAATCAACAAGATTCGTTCTTTTGCTTTCTGGTTGATTTTCCTTGGCATCGGCGTGATGTACATCGGGTTGTTATTCAAAGATGTGATGTGGGCCATGGCTACATTCATGATCTTAGGCATGGTATTTGTCGGCCTAAGTACAGTCGTCTATTTCTGGATTGGTATGCTTTCTACAAAGACCGTACAAATTATTTGTCCATCCTGTGAAAAACCGACCAAGATGCTTGGTCGTGTGGATGCGTGTATGCATTGCGATCAACCTTTGACGATGGACAAAT
The DNA here is from genome assembly GCF_035818575.1 of Halobacillus sp. HZG1. Classification (NCBI taxonomy): domain Bacteria; kingdom Bacillati; phylum Bacillota; class Bacilli; order Caryophanales; family Bacillaceae; genus Halobacillus; species Halobacillus sp. HZG1. The sequence continues at coordinate 9,610 of NZ_JAYLVQ010000080.1, read as the reverse complement.
CTTTAGAAGGAAAAGATTTTGATGAGAGATACAATAAAAAGCGGTATCAGAAGGAAACTCAAGGCCAGTAAGAAAAGATGGAAAACTGTACTTAATCAAAAAACTCCGCTGCGTTCGCAGCGGAGTTTTTTATTTTCAGCTATAATTCAGCTCATCAATAAAAAAAACTGAAAGCCTAGCGCTTCCAGTTTTAGTGAGCGTTATTCGATTGGCATTCTGTACACGTTCCATAGACTTCCATGCGATGATGACTTACATTAAATCCAGTCACCTGTTCAGCTAATGATTCCACTTCGTTCAAACTCGGATAGTGAAAGTCAACGATTTTACCGCATGATTCACAAATTGCATGATAGTGATCGCTGGTATTGCAATCAAAGCGGCTTGAAGAATCACCGTAAGTCAGTTCCCGTACGAGTCCGATTTCCCTGAATACACGGAGATTGTTATAAACCGTGGCTACACTCATGTTCGGAAATTTACTTTCCAATGCTTTATAAATTTCATCAGCTGTTGGGTGAGTCATAGAATTCAGCAGGTATTCAAGCACCGCATGACGCTGTGGAGTAATTCGTACACCAGAGCCTTTCAATGTATCAATGGCATCTTGGAGTCGATAGTCTGACACGGTCATGCACCTCGCTTTCATAAACTGATTCTTGATTTATAATATTATTAAATTAGAATCCTTACAATTAGTGTAACCTTTTCTTTAAGGAATTGTCAATATAAAGCACTGCTCAAAAAGTCGAGCCTCATACATCAGGATCCAGGGGTGTCTCTGTTCCTCCAAGTTGACGATTTACATAACGAGCTGCTACAAAGAGAAAATCCGATAGTCGATTTAAATAAGACACAACCAACTGGTTCTCCAATTCATCTTCCAGCGCCACTGTTATCCTCTCTGCCCTGCGGACCACTGTACGAGCAAGATGAAGAGCAGCTGATGCCTGATGCCCGGAAGGCAGGATGAAATTCTTCAATGGCTCAAGGGACTGATCCCATTCATCAATTTGTTTTTCCAACTCATCAATATGCTCTTTTTTCAGCTTCCACATCACATCTTTCCCTTTAGGTGTAGCCAGTTCTGCGCCGACGTGGAATAAGACCGTCTGGATTTTCTGGAAAGTGTGTAGAAAAGCTTCCTTATCCGTCCAATCTTCATGATTCAAATGACTGAGAGCAAGACCAATCATTGAGTTTGCTTCATCACATGTGCCATAAGCCTCTACCCGGATATCATTTTTAGCTACACGTTGACCATAAATTAAAGATGTTTTTCCTTTATCCCCCGAACGTGTGTAAATCCTCATCTTAATACCCCCGTTTTGGATCAATAATATTTCGTAATTCTCCTTCTCCACTTATAAAAACAGATAGATTCTTTTCAAAAAGATCAAACCCTCGTGAAACATAGTGAGGCGAGATCCCTGATAAGTGCGGTGTTACCGTTACATTTTCTTCCTGCCAGAGCGGATGATCTTCAGGTAAAGGTTCCTCTTCAAAAACATCAAGGACCGCGTGTGAAATTTCTTTCTGAAGTACTGCATTTAGTATCACATCGGAAGAAACCAAGTCGCCTCTTCCCATGTTGAGAAAGATAGCACGCTTGGGCATTTCTTTAAAATGCTTCTCCTCAAGTAGATATTTCGTTTCCGGGGTACTCGGAAGAGCAGCCACAACAAAATCCGCAAGAGGAAGGACGAGTTCCAATTGTTGCACCGGGAAAGTCTGGTCGAAATGCGGTTTCTTTTTCCCTGACTTGGATATTCCAATCGTTTTCATTTGAAAGGCTTTGGCTAAACGGGCAACTTCCTGTTGAATGGCCCCCGTCCCAAGAAGAACCATTGTACGACCGCTTATTTCATTCATTACAGGGCGTCGGCTCCACTCTGCTTTCTCCTCTTGTTGAATAAGCGTTTTTGCCTTACGGGAGACTTGCAGCAACATAGAAATGGCATACTCTGCCATAGGTTGTGCATGGATGCCTCTTACATTCGTTACAAGAATGTCTCTTTCAGCAATCTCATCAAAAGGCATCCGATCCATTCCTGCAGATAAGACCATAATCCATTTCAGCTTCTTGGCTGATTGGATCTTTTCTCTATCCAAGTCTTCGCCGTATGTAATGAAGACATCCGCTTCCTCGAGGTAATATTTGGCTTCCCCCATCCCGTGACAGAAAATAAAGGCGGCCTCAGGAAAACGTGTTTGAAGCCTCAGTTGGATTTCATCTGGAACTCTTTTAATGGCAGAAACGATCTTCATGAATTCATCTCCTCCCCCTTTTCTTCTATATTAGATGATAAAGAAACCATAGTCACTTGTAGACTATGGCTCGGTTGATTTCATGATAGGTTTTCTCTAATATACTCTAGAGCTGATTCGACGTGCCCCTGAACTTTAACTTTACGGTATTCTTCAGCAAGTTTGCCTTCTTTATCGATGATAAAAGTGGAACGTTCAATACCATAATATTCTTTACCAAAGTTTTTCTTCAGTTTCCAAACACCAAACTGCTCAGCCACTTGGTGATCTTCATCAGCAAGCAGAAGGAATGGCAGGTCATGCTTGTTTATGAATTTTTCATGAGACTCCACCGGATCAGGGCTGACACCTAAAATAACGGCATCCAGGTCTTCGAAACTTTCATGATGATCGCGGAAATCGCAAGCCTCTGTCGTGCAACCAGGAGTCATGTCTTTAGGGTAAAAATAAAGGACTACGTTCTTCCCTTTATAATCAGAAAGGGATACGGATTCGCCGCTGTTCGCTGGTAATGTGAAGTCTTGTACTTGTTTTCCTTTTTCAACTGTCATAATAAGACCCTCCTAAATGGTTTCTACCACTTAGGTTACCTCAAATATAGACAAACTTCCAACTTCAGCGCTCTTCTTTATGCTTCAACCAAACTTTCGCAACAAGGGCAGCGGGAAGCGTATACCCTACCATCGCCTCGATGATGGCAATCCATTTCCCGAGTCCTACTGGCGTTAGATCTCCGTAACCGACTGTAAATAAAGTCACCCCGCTAAAGTAAACACTCCTTAGCATATCGTGAATCCAGTAATCTTGGGTAAACGGGACGTCTGCCTTATAAACCTCTATCCCTTGGAGAATCAGGGCAGCATAAATAATTCCAAAACCAACCATGACAATCGTATATAACATCATAATGGACACAAAGAGTTGGACAGAAAAGATTTTGTGTTCAAATTCTAGGGAGTTAAAAATCTGACGGAGACTTACTCCAATAAGTGCGAGGGAAAGTGTAGAAATAATGATTGTAACCATAGATAAGATAAGCCCCTTTAAAAACGAGTAAACAAGCCCTACTTTTTCATATGAAAACAGAGAGTCTTTTATGCCATACCTCATTTAAGACTGAACTGGTTGAAGGTCCATTTTTCATACAAAACCGGGCGAACGCACAGCCCGCGAATGGAAGTCTGCATAAGATACAGTAAACAATGGAAAGGGGGAATTGTGAATGGGTTACGGATATGGTGGAGGCTTTGCGCTAATCGTTGTTCTTTTCATCCTTCTAATCATCGTTGGTGCAGCATTCCTATACTAAAAACAGCTCGCACTGAGGCATAAGTGCGCTCAGTGTTACTTTCCTCGTAATCGATCGGACTACTGTTTCAACGCTCTAGAGTGAAGGAACCTTTCAAAGGCTGCTTCCTGGGTTACCGCCCGGGGAGCACCTTTGTGAATCATGATGGACAAGCATGCTACAATGAACAGTGAAAAGGATTGTTTAGGAGGCAAATGATGAATATCAATCAGTCGGAACACTTATATAAAGAAGCAACAGAACATATCGTAGGGGGCGTCAACTCTCCTTCCCGCGCCTATAAAGGCGTAGGAGGCGGAACTCCGGTGTATATGGAACGAGCGGAAGGCTCCCATTTCTATGATGTCGACGGAAATGAATATATCGATTACTTAGGAGCTTATGGTCCGATCATTACCGGACATGCGCATCCACATATTACAGAGGCCATAACCAAAGCTGCACAGAACGGTGTGTTGTACGGAACACCAACCGTCCTCGAAAACCGCTTTGCTAAAATGCTTAAAGAAGCCATTCCTTCATTGGATAAAGTAAGATTCGTCAATTCAGGGACAGAAGCTGTCATGACAACTATCCGAGTTGCTCGCGCTTATACGGGCAGAAACAAAATCATCAAATTCGCCGGATGTTACCACGGGCATTCTGATTTGGTCCTTGTAGCTGCAGGTTCCGGTCCATCAACTTTAGGTACCCCGGATTCAGCAGGCGTCCCTGCATCGATTGCCCAGGATGTAATTACGGTCCCTTTCAATGATATCGAACCATTCAAAGAAGCCCTTGAAAAATTCGGTGATGAGATCGCTGGAGTTCTTGTCGAACCGATTGTAGGAAACTTCGGAATTGTAGAACCTAAACCAGGTTTCCTTCAGGAAGTGAATGAACTGACACATAAGGCGGGAGCTTTAGTTATTTATGATGAAGTCATTACTGCTTTTCGTTTTACATACGGAAGCGCTCAGCAACTCTTAGATATAGAGCCGGATATGACAGCGATGGGTAAAATCATCGGCGGCGGACTCCCGATTGGTGCTTACGGCGGCCGCTCGGATATTATGGAGCAAGTCGCTCCATTAGGTCCAGCCTACCAGGCGGGGACGATGGCAGGAAACCCTGCTTCCATGTCTGCAGGGATCGCTTGTCTAGAGGTCCTTCAAGAAGACGGCGTATATGAAGAAATGGACAGGCTCGGCGCCCGTTTGGAAAAAGGAATTCTAGAACATGCGGAAGAACACGGCGTGGAAATTCAAATCAATCGCTTGAAAGGCGCATTGACCGTATATTTCACAGATGAAAAAGTCGAAAACTATGAGCAGGCAGAAAATACGGACGGTGACCGATTCGCCCGCTTCTTCAAGCTCATGCTTGCTGAAGGAATCAATCTCGCCCCATCTAAATATGAAGCCTGGTTCCTGACCACCGCTCATACAGATGAAGATATCGACCAAACACTAACAGCTGTCGAAAAGACATTCAGGATCATGGCTAACGACTAACCACCCCTCTCCCCTGTGCACAGGGGAGATTTTTTATTGCTTTTTCTTCTTCGTTAGTTGATTATATGAAATGTTCATGCTATTATAAATACATAATTCTGAATATTCCCACGAATTATGATCTTTGTTTCATTTCTTTCCCTTTTCATGGTTCCAGCTTAGGCTGGTTCCCCTTTGGCTTATGCGGATTACGCATAAGCTTTTTCTTTTGTTCTCCTTCTTATGAAATGATGTATAATGGGGACATCCGGCTTTCTATTAGGAAAGTCTCTTTTGAATGCTCTTTTGTTCAAATTTTTCAGATTAAAGGATGATGTCTTCCATGAAACTAGGCGCACGAATGATGAAGACAGGATTAGCAGTAGGGATAGCCCTTTATATCGGTCACTTGGTCGGTTTTGTCTCTCCTCTACTCGCTGCGATCGCTGTCGTCTTTTCCATTCAACCTTCCATTTATCGGTCCTATCAATCCATCATTGAGCAAGTACAAGGAAACACCATCGGTGCGTTGATTGCCATTGTTGCCGTTTTCACTCTGGGCAACGATCCATTCATCGTAGGATTTGCGATCATTCTTGTCATAGGATTGACAACGACATTAAAAATGAACGAAAACACGATTGCCCTGGCTGTAGTAGCTGTCATTGCCCTGATGGACTCGACGGACCAAACCTTTTTATACTTTGCAGGTTCCAGGTTCGCCTCCATGCTGCTCGGGATTCTCGCGGCATTTATCGTCAACCTTGTTTTTCTTCCCCCACGGTATGAAACAAGGCTGTTTACAAAAATTGACCGAGCAACAAATGATATTCTGCAGTGGCTGAGAGTGACCACAAGAAACTTATCCGATGAACCTGCCCTTAAATATGAAATTACAAGGATTCAGGACGATATGCGTTGGATTGACCATACCTATCTTCTATATTCAGAAGAAAGAACCTATTTCAAAGGGAGTCACTTTTCTAAAGGAAGAAAAATGGTGCTCTTCCGTCAGTTGATAACAACCACTAAAAAATCCTTCGACGTCTTGAAGGCTTTTTATCGGTTGGAACACAAAATTGAACAAATTCCAGAACAGTTTCAAGATGCCGTTGTACAAGAGCTTGATAAGTTAATCAATGCACATGAAAAATTAATACTAAGTCTTAAAGGCCGCATAAAAAATACTCATAAACAATCATTAAGACGCATTGAAGAACCCGACATTCCTTTGCTTGTTGAACGCCTGATGAGCGTTTACCAAAAAAGCAACAATCCTGATAAACTGATCTTCCTCCCCCTTGCTTCACAATTGATGGAATACCACTATCAGTTAGAGCGACTCAAAAAATTATTAAAAAGTTACCAGGCACACCACCAGGATGACTTTATCCAAACAACAGAAAAATAAACACCTAAAGGCGAGTATGTCAGACATACTCGTCTTTTTTGATCTCTACTACCATTAAAGATATCCATTCGGTAACTCATATTTTTGAAACCCATATCATGACAGAACAAAAAAAGCTCAAGGTACTGAACCTTGAGCTTTTCGTTACGTTCCCATATATTCTTCTTTAGGATCATCCAGCTCCTGCACTTGGTACAGGTCGTAATAATGGCCTTGTTTCTTCATCAACTCCTGGTGGGAGCCGACTTCTACGATTTCACCATTCTCGATGTGGACAATCCGGTCCGCATGGGTGATGGTAGAAAGGCGATGAGCCACAATAAACGTTGTCCGTTCAGAAGCTAAACGTTCAAGAGCATTTTGAATGAGATGCTCACTTTCCAAATCAAGAGCAGAAGTCGCTTCATCTAAAACGAGTAACGGCGGGTTTTTCAAAAATACCCTTGCGATTGCCACCCTTTGTTTTTGACCACCCGATAACTTCACACCTCTTTCACCGACCAACGTATCGTAGCCGTTCGGAAGATTCATGATAAAATCATGGGCATTCGCCGCTTTCGCAGCATCAACCATCTGTTCATCCGTGGCATCCGGATTACCCATTCGTATATTCATCGCGATCGATTCACTAAAGAGGATATTGTCCTGAAGCACCATGCCAATGTTATCTCTGAGAGATCTTGCTTCAAAATCCCTAATATCTATTCCATCAATAGAGATGGAACCTGAAGTGACATCGTAGAATCGAGGGATCAAACTAATAAGGGTCGACTTTCCTCCCCCGCTCATGCCGACAAAAGCGATGGTTTCTCCTTGATTAATGTCCAGGCTGACATTTTTAAGGACGAGCGGATCTTCTTCATCGTATCGAAAGGAGACATCCTCTACTTTGACGTCGCCTCTCACGTGTTCCATTTTCTTCGCTTCCGGTTTATCGACAATGTCATATTTTTCATCCACAAATTCAAAAACACGATCCATGGAGGCGATGGATTGTGTAAGCACTGTCGCGGAATTGACGAGGCGGCGCAGCGGATTATATACACGATCCATATAGCCGACAAATGCAACCATTGTACCAACGGTTAGAGAACCTGTGATGACTTGGTAACCTGCAAAAGCAATGACTAACAATGGCGCAAGATCTGTAATCGTATTCGTTACAGAGTAGGTGTATGCGTTCCAGTTAGTATGGGTGATCGCTTTATCCAGGAAATTCTTATTCTTCACATCAAATTGTTCTTGTTCATGATCTTCCAAAGCGAAACTCCTGGTCACAGGAACCCCCTGTACACGTTCATGCAAGTGACCTTGTACTTCAGCAAGGGCCTGTGAACGATCGCGCGTAAGCTTTCGTAACCTTGCGTAAAAATATTTGACCGCAAAGCCGTAAAAAGGGAACAAAGCAATAGCCACCAATGTAAGCCAAGGATCCATCGTCAACATGATAATGATGGCAATAACAATGGTGAACATATCGAGCCAAATATTCATAAGGCCTGTGATTACGAATGTTTTCGTTTGCTCTACATCATGAATGACGCGGGAGATGATTTCTCCTGTTTTTGTTCTAGAATAAAAGCGTAAACTCAAACGTTGAATATGGTCGAAAAGTTTTTCTCTAATATCATATAAAATGTTACTCCCTATCCATTGCGCCAAGTATTGCCTAATGTATTCAATAGGCGGCCGCAGAATGAGGAAAATGAGAAAAGCCCCTCCTAAAATGAGCAGCAATTGATCCAGCCGTTCTGCCTGCGTCATATCTTCCGCATTAATGATATCATCTATGACATATTTAATAATGAGCGGCATTAACAAAGGGATAGAAAATTTAACGATTCCTATAAGGACGGTGAGAATAATTTTCCCTTTGTAGGGCTGCACAAATCGTAAATACCTTTTTATACTGTCCAAAACAACACCTTCTTTCTAAACCTTTCAAACAACAACGAAGCGCACTTTTTATAAGTGCGCAATCGGTCATTATCTATACGTTAAGTACCTTTCATACCACTGATCGATAAATTCTGGGGAAAACGGTCCTTTTCGCTGACGAATCCACCTGATTAAAATATCAATGTTGTTATAGAGGATACGATCCAACACATGCGGATAATTCATCCTTTTTTTATGGATTTCATATTCGTCTTCATCGAGTATTTTATAGGTCATATCAGGGAATATTTTCACGTCCAGATCATAATCAATATATTTAATCGTCTCATCTTCATAGACGAAGGGAGAACTAATGTTGCAGTAGTAATATACTCCATCGTTCCTTAACATACCGATAATGTTGAACCAGTATTTAGAGTGAAAATAACAGATCGCCGGTTCTCTGGTGATCCACCTTCTGCCATCACTTTCAGTTACTTCCGTACGGTCATTGGCTCCGATGATCACGTGCCTTGTCCCTTTCAATATGGTGGTACTATCCCAAACTCTGTGTAACTGCCCATTGTGCTTATAGCTCTGGATTTCTATCCGTTTACCTGCTTCTGGGCCGGGCATACAATCCCCCCTTCCCTTTCTATTCCATATCACCTTCTACCTATTATAACGACAAATGAAGTGGATTGAAAACAATTGGACCAGAGACAGGAGTATCCAACAAAACCATCCCCTTTTATTCCACAATAGCTCCCTTTAGTTGAAGACTCAGTTTCGAGACTTTTGTTAGGTGGATGGGGGCTTCTGGGAATAACTCGCTTTCCGCGGGAGCGCGGTGAGCCTCCTCGGACTGCGTCCTGTGGGGTCTCACCCTGCACTTTTTTCCCGCAGGAGTCTCGCCATTCCCCTCCGCCCACTTGCCGGAAGAAATTCTCGAAGCTCCCTTCCAGCAATAGGAGCTTTTATGGTTGAGAAGCCTATGTCAACGCGGTTTATGCAGGATTCAAAAGAGTTTTAGGCAGGGTCCTATAAGAGGGATTTCGAGAACCTCATTTGGTAAAGGGGCGGAGGGAAACGGTGAGACTCCTGTGGGAAGTGCGTGGTAGATGAGACCCCGCAGAGCGTTAGCTCGAGGAGGCTCATCACTCGCCCACGGAAAGCGAACCTTTTCCCGGTGCGCCTAAATCCACACAAACATCTCGAAATCAAGTCTTCCACAATCCTGCCATATTGTTTAATAAATATTAAAAGGATATG
>NZ_JAYLVQ010000079.1:0-127105 GCF_035818575.1 Halobacillus sp. HZG1 | reverse complement strand
TTTATTTAAGTATGCCTGAAACCAGTCGATACGGTCATAAACCACTTCATTTATCCAATATGTTCTGACAAGCGGATTGAAATCCTGCGAATAAGTGAGTATTTGAAAGAAAAGCGGATCTAACCGAGGGAGTTGAAGACTTGATTTCGAGATATTATAAGAAAGCAAATATTAAGCACCCGATAATTCCTGTAATAAAATAACTAACCGTACCAATTTTTTTGACTTTTGTACTAACATCGACTTTATGCTCAAGGTTTTTGATGTAGTCAAATATTACCCAAAGACTAACTAAAGGAATTATCCCTAATAAATAATTATCTACTATATGAACTAACGTAAAAACTGTCACTATTGCAAATGCTACATTACTTAAAATAGTTTTAATATTGTTTCACCCCAGTTCGACTGTTTATTCCTTTTGCTCAATAATCGAAAGCCTCTATCGCCCTAGATTCCTTAAGACTGGGTTTCGGTAATTTAACACCAATCAGACTTTATGGTGTTCCATCAGTTATGTAATTAATAAAATATCCAGCAAACATTAAGATGAAAAAACTAAAAAGCATAGCAACATTAGATACTATGGGCCAAGCATTTTTAATCAAGCTCGCAAACACAATACCAGCTGGAGCTATAATAAAAGTTAGCATCCATAAAGGACTAGAGATTTGAAATACTAAATTAGGGATCCAAACAGTTATACATACTACCACAGTTGATATAGCCAGAGTTCTAAAAAGTTTTTCCTTATTCATAAAGCCCCCCTCCTTCCGTTCCAATATTAATATAAGTCTCCTTCCGAAACTAAAGCGTGCTATTACAAATCCAACTATTAAAGATAAGCCCCCGTTTCTATAAGACTTGATTTCGAGACAATTGAAGCATATTTTCAACTAACGCACCCTGCAGTTTAATTGGGATACATCACCAAATCAGAAACCATAAAGGCAATATACAGTAAAGTAAGTGCTATAACACATAATAAAAAGATCTTAAATTTCTCCACAACAATACCCACCCTTAATCAACAATCCTACTCAGTTGGTTAAAAAGTTCCATTCATCATAGTGACTTTGCATGTAATAAGGGAAAGTACCTTTTTAAGCAATGCCCCCGTTTGTTTAATAAGTTAAGTTCAAAATTACTGCTATTTAATATCATTGTTTTCCTTATGTTTGAAAATAACTACACTACATTCTTCACACCTTAACGCTGGAACTTTTTTGACTTTTAACCATGCATCACCTATTAATGTTTCACTTCCAAAATCCGCAAAGATGGAATCAGGCGAGTCTGACCAGCAAATTCTTCGAGGAGAGAATATATATCCTTGCTTCAACACGTTACCACATTCAGGACACCTTACAACATCGTCCATTGTCAGTTACACCACCTTCATCTTAGCGTTTTTTTTGATGTAACTAGTAAGCCTGCCTTGTCATTTTAAATTAACTTTTTTTGCCCTATTCTTATGTAATAAGGGCGAATACTCAATTAAGCAATCGCCCCCGATACATGAAGACTTGAACTCGAGATACTTACCTTGCTAAGGTATCCTATTCTAAAGTACAGATACAAACACATCGACTAAAAATGGTGCCAAAAGTAAAAAAACGGCAATGCCAACTACAATTATTATTGGCGTTGTGAATGGACTAGGTTCATTTAATTTATCAAGCTTATCATTCATTTTCTTTAATTCATTTAATATTTCTTTTTCATTCTCTTCACACATACTATCCCCCGCAAATTACTCTATTTCCTTGAAGTTTCTACTATCATAAGAGGTAATCTTTATTAAAGATAAGCCCCCGTTTCCAAAAGACTCAAGATCGAGATATATGTCAATAAAACAAACTTCAGATTGATTACTTCAAAGATGAGAAAATTCTACACATAGGAAGTTGGTCAATTTGCAACATAGATATCTGATGCATCATGTTCAAACCACAGGATTCTTTCGTGTTCTCCTTCAATATCAATACTAACTTTTCCACTTAAAACGTCAAAGTATTTTTTGCCTTTTTTTGGATTTAAAATCATAAAAATAAAATCATTTACTTCAGCTGATAAGTAAATATTATTAATTAAATCGTACTCTTGGAGGAATTCATCCTTATGAAAAATCATTTCCAGGTACTTCCTTGATTTATTCAATGCATGTGTTTCTTTTGATTCATACTTAATATCTACTTCTTCCTCAATATAATTATTTTTCCTCAACTCCACTCCTAAAAGGATTCTTTCATAATGAAGTTTATCGATTACCCTTTTAAAAGAATGAACATTATGAACTGGATAAGAATGAACGCAATTATACTGTCCAAATGAAATTCTATCGGTTCTTATTGCAGCTAGATCTTCTTTTATGGGCAGAAAATCATCCATTTTAAACCACCACCTTTACTAATTCATTATAAGGTTTTTCTACAAAATTTATTGTATTCTTTTCAAATTATCTCGAAACTGAGTCTTCAAGTAACCTGCCCTTTACTTGAAGACTCAGTTTCAAGATATTTCTTAAAACCGCAAGCAACACGATTGAAAATACAAACCTCTTTCGCAAATAATCCATGTGTATTTATTTCATAAAAATTATAAAAAAGCTGCCCTGATTCGGCAGCTTTTTTAACTATTGACTTGGCAGAGAAAACATAGCGGTTTTCCCCTTAAATAACTCTTTACCATCATCTCCCGTAAACGGACCGAACTCTAAATCAAACGTTTCGATAGTTTCAAAATCATCTTTTCTAAACAGGAAGACGTGGTATTTCTCGCCTGTTGCACCTGCTTCAACCGTCTGGGAATCATTAGGCTCCACCATGCCCTGACTAATTACGGAACCGCGATTATCGTCAACGCGGATAAATGATGATAGTAGGAAGGTATTCAGCTCTTTGTCGGACTGGTTATTAATCGTTAACTTAACCGTAAGGGCCACAATTCCCGCATCCCCGAAGTTACTAAACCGGGATTCGTTGCCTTCTGTCGGCTCTAATTCTGCATATTGTACACCATTTAGTGTGATTCCTACATCTTCAATTTGCTTGGTTTCATCAATCCCTGACTTTTCAAAAATCATTTCCTTATTTGCCATATTCCCTGTTGTCAGTCGATCCGGGTAAAAATCTGCTGAACTTTCAACCTCAGCTTTTTGGCCTTCTCCATAAATTAAATCGTAGGTGGCCGTTCCCTTAAAGGAGTCTTTGAATTCTTCATTATCAGCTGCTCCACCTTCGATGACAAATTTCGGTTTGACCCTTGTCATCACATCATATTGATCATTCGTAAGGGTGAAAGTTACTAGACCCGTGACCTTTTCGCCCGCGCCATATTTCGATGGCTCCTCTTCGTTTTTTGAAACTGGATATTCATCACGCACGAATGTCCGTTCAGAGCTTAAGAAGTCTGACTCATTCACTCCTTGTATTCGGATGAAACTGGGATAATACACCGGTTCATCCCTGGTATTTTCAATAGTTACTTGTGCGGTCACGACATATCCATCGGTCTGATCGTCAAATTGTATCGACATATCTTCGCTCATATTCGTAACTTTCACAATCTGGTATTGGTTTATGGATACAGTAAACCCTTCTATATCGTGAACATACTCTAAATTATTTTCACTTGTATAGATTTCTTTCACGTCCCCTTGTGACTCTTCTGCAATGTTAGGGTTCATGATTTCACCGGAGGAAACAGAGGTCTCCCCAATATCTGAATCGCTATCTGCAGATTCTTCTTCCGTTTCCTTGTCTTCTTTTTCACTGTTCTCTTCCTCTGTACTTACCGATTCTGAAGTTGTATCTTCTTCTGCTTTTTCATCGGTGTTGCCTGATGTTGAAGCATCCTCATTACTTCCGCATGCGGCAAGAATAACAAGGACGAACAGGGCTACAGCCCATATCCTATTCACCATTTTTATAGTCCCACTGCCTTCCTTAATTGGATAATTTAGGTAATTCTATATAGAACTACCCCTAAATACCTGAGTCAAAACTATTATCTTGTTCTAGTTATTCAAAGATGATATAGCAAAAAGTTCCTGATTTTTTTCAAAGAATAGGAGCCAGGTACCTGGGACGAGTAATAAGGTGTGATAGGTTGCAAAAGAGGATCTTAAAGCTTTCCCCTTTAGATTCGCATGTTTACCCTGGTAAAAAAAGATCCCAGCAAAACAGCCTCTCTTTTATAGAAAGACCAAGTTTCAAGGCAAATAAAAGACCAGTAATGTTTGCCTTTTCTTTGCTGAAAGGCACATTACTGGTTCCACTTTTTTGAAGAACAAGAAAATATCGATTATTTTTTAAAAGCAGATGTTACCAAAGGCACTCCAAGGGACACTGCTCCACATATCAAGAACGGAATTGCTTCGCATGCTCCTTGGCGAAATTGATGATCTTATTGTAGGTGTTCCGTTCAAAATCCTTCTTCGATGGAATGTGTAACGTAGCATTATCTTCATCGATAATTTTAATGCGCTCCCCGCCCCTGACATAAAGGGTGACGTATAAAAAGGGTTCTCTCATCCCTAATTCTACACGCAACTCTCTCGGAAAGTCTGCCGTTATGATGACACGATCCTCTACTTGCTTCAAACTCAACTGACTGTGAAACTTGAGGTTCTCAATTCCATTTATATGCACCTATACGCACTCCCCGTTTTTCATTATACATACCTAATCATACGTTCTTTTAAACTCATTATCTGTCGTTTGTTGGTTTATTCACAAAGCTTTAACAAACCGTCCAGCTTACCCCTAGGATAACCGTTTTCATTCTTCAGTTCCTAAACTCCATGTAAAAATTTCATACTTGTATGTGAAATATTGAGCATAAAACCTCACACAAGGCACTTATCTGTTGGTACCAGGTACGTAAAATTTTTTTCTGTACCTGGTACCACGAATATGGAACAACCAAAACACATGAAAAGGACCGGACAACCGCCCGGCCCTTACATGTAATTTTCTTCACAGAAAGTCTGGCACCATGAGCATTCGGTTTGGTGCCTGTCACCAAAAAACAACCGGCAGTGTCAGGCACCGAAAAAAGCATAACAGTGCCTGGCACCACATCGCACCACATCAAAAGATAGCCATCCCAACCCTACGCTTGTTCTCTGATCACAACTCCGCGCCGCATCATTTCATCGATATAAACATCACCTGGAACGATCGTTTCCGGAGGGCATACGCCTCGTTTTGTGATCGTTCCTCCTCCGATCATTTGAGCAACGACAGAGATGGTGTTCGCTGTTGCGCGGGCCATCGCGGTTACATTCGTCGCTCTGTCTTTATAGGTGACCATTTCATATTCACACGACTTCCGTACACCGTCTTTCTCTCCGCCTACGATGACACGGAGCAGGACGGCATCGTCTTTATCCTTCAGCTCAAGCAGTGGATCGATGCTCTTCAGCAGCACTTCCCTCGTCTTGATTTCCATCCCGCGGATATTAACGACCTGATCCGCTCCTGTCAGGTTGAGATCGACAAGCAGCTTCATTTTCTCGGCATGTCCGGGGTAACGGATCGTCTTGTACTCGAGACTGTCGATGTGCGGGTAAGATTTCAACAGCGTCGACGTCCCGCCGGAGGTATGGAAAGCTTCCAGTGGACCGAATCGTTCAAAATAGATGTTTTCAACTTCCGTCAACGACTCCACTTCCCGCAGTCTTCCATCCCTGATGATTGTCGAAGGATCGGAATAATGATCCAACAATCCTTCCATGGAAAACACATGGTTGTACTCAAGCGGTGGATCCGGTCTTACCGGAATGCCTCCAACGAAGAGGCGGATTGCTTCAAGCTTATCGAGCTTTCCTGCGCCGTACCCTGACAAAATGTTGATCATGCCAGGAGCGACGCCGAGATCCGGAATGACCGTTACTCCCGCTGCTTTCGCCTGTTCATCGAGCTCCAGCACTTTATCGGTGATGTGACCGATATGGCCACCCAAATCAACAGAATGAACCCCGACCTCGATCGCTGTTTTGGCTACGATTTCATTGAAGGAGTAGAAAAGGGCATTGATGACGACATCATAATGGCTGATGAACTCCGCAAGTTCGGTCTGGTTTCCGGCATCCACTTTGAAACCTTGGATTTTCGAAGAGTTCAATGAATCAGAGACCCGTTGCGCACGGTCGAGGTCGATATCGGCGAGTCCGACTTTCTCTACTCCCGAACTATGGACGAGGTCGCGCGCCGCTTCTTTTCCCATCAATCCAGACCCTAGAACAGCTACTTTCATAGTCCGCACTCCTTTTTCTCTGTAAAATTACTCGACATCGATTTGGGCACGCTGCAGTTTCCCGCTGAAATCGACGTACACCGCTTTCCATTCGGTGAACACATCGAGGGCAGCCACTCCAGAATCCCTGTGGCCATTTCCGGTCCCCTTCGTCCCCCCGAATGGCAGGTGGATTTCAGCTCCTGTCGTCCCTGCATTCACATAAACGATGCCTGTATCTAAATCCCGCTGAGCGGCGAATACCTGGTTCACATTTTGTGTGAAAATCGAGCTCGATAAGCCGAACTCCACACTGTTGTTGATTTCAACAGCTTCCTCAAAACTTTTCACAGGAATCAAGGATACGACCGGCCCGAATATTTCTTCCTGGGCGATGCGCATATCCGGTTTCACGTCCGTGAATAACGTCGGAGCAAAGTAGTTTCCTTTCTTATGATCGCCGTTCTCCATGATATAGCCGCCAGTCAGAAGTTTCGCTCCTTCTTCTTTCCCGACACTGATGTAGCTTTTCACTTTTTCAAGACCTGCCCGGTTGATGATCGGTCCGACTTTGATCGATTCATCCAGTCCATTTCCGATCGAAAGTTTGGCGATCTCCTTCTGCAGGCGCTCTTCCAGTTCATCTTTCACCTTTTCATGAACCATGACGCGGCTGCAGGCGGTGCAGCGCTGGCCGCTTGTCCCATAGGCACTCCACAGAATGCCTTCCACGGCTAGGGACAGGTCGGCATCATCCATGACGATCACACCGTTTTTCCCGCCCATTTCCAGGGAAACTTTCTTGAGACGCTGGCCGCATTTCCCTGCGATGCCGCGACCAACTTCATTCGATCCTGTAAAAGAAATGACGCGGATGTCGTCCTGCTCGATCATCGCTTCCCCTACTGTGGAACCCGAGCCGAACACGACATTGATGACCCCTTTCGGCAGACCGGCTTCTTCGAAAATCTTCGCCAGTTCATAGGCCATGATCGGAGTTTCTGTTGCCGGCTTCCATACGACCGCATTTCCGGCAACGATCGCCGGGAAGGACTTCCATGTCGCAATGGCGATTGGAAAGTTCCACGGGGTGATGATACCGACGACGCCGACGGGCGCGCGGACGCTCATCGCAAATTTATCCTTCAACTCTGAAGGTGTCGTCTGCCCGAACAGTCGGCGTCCTTCCCCTGCCATGTAGAAGGCCATGTCGATGCCTTCCTGAACTTCTCCACGTGCTTCTTCTATGACTTTTCCGTTTTCCATCGTCAACAGCTGGGAGAGACGTTCTTTGCGTTCTTTCATAATTAAACCGACGCGGTACAACACTTCTGCCCGCTGTGGTGCTGGCACGAGTGCCCATGTTTTCTGCGCTTTTTTCGCTGCCCTTGTCGCTTCTTCTACATCAGAAGCGGCAGAGAGAGGGACGTGCACCAACGTTTCGGATGTCGCCGGATTGACGACGGCTGCCGCCTTGCCGGAAGACGGGTCCAACCATTTACCATCTATGAAATTCTTTAACTGCTCCTCATGAATCAATGTCACTTTGATTCTCCCCCTTTTTTTCTTAATTGGTTGATCGTTTTCGATAGTGAAATCTGCTCAGGATCTGTTTCTACTTCAATCACGACAGGCTTGTCCAGAACCAGCGCCTGATCAAGCGCGCGTCTGAACTCTTCCTGTGTTTTCACATAAAAACCTGCCGCCCCCAGATTTTCCGCCACTTTTGAAAAGGCGACCTCCCCTAAATCGGTACCGATGACTTCGCCCGGGTAATGGATTTCCTGATGCATACGGATCGTTCCGTACATCCGGTTATTGAAAACGATGCTGATAATCGGAATGTCATATCTGACGGCTGTTTCCATCTCCTGCAGCGTCATCATGAATCCCCCGTCCCCGGAAAGTGAGACGACCGTCTTGTCAGGGTCAGCAAGCTTCGCTCCCAGAGCTGCCGGCATGCCGTACCCCATCGCACCTGATGTTGGTCCTATATATCGATGTTTCTTAAATTGAAAATACGTATGCAGCCAACCGGCGAAGTTTCCCGCATCGTTCGTCAGGATACTGTCTTCCGGCAGGTTCTCCTGCAAAAGGGAAATCACTTCCCCGTTCAATGTTTTGCGACCTTCTGTCACGAGCGTCGCCTCGTAGGCTTTCCGTCTCGCGCTTGTCCAAGCCCTCAAATCTCTTCCGTAGGCGGCAGCTGCTAAAGCCTCGAGCATTTCGTTGGCATCCGCAACAATCCCCACATCCGGAGGGTAGACTTTGCCTAAGACCTCGTCATCGATATCACAGTGGATCAAGGTCTGCTTTTTTAACAGCGTATAGTCCTGTGTCGTGACTTCCGAGAGTCTTGTCCCAATTGCGAGCACTGTATCCGCTTGAGAAATCGTCTCTAGAATATTCGGATGGGTGCCGAGCCCGAGATGTCCGCAATAGTGGATATCATCGTTCGGAAAGACATCATGACGTCTGAACGCACTCACAATCGGAGCTCCCCATTTATAAGCCAGTCGCTTCAACGCCATTTCTGCACCCGCAAGCTTCACTCCCCCACCCGCTAAAATCAGCGGACGTTCCGCTAAACGGAGGCGGTCGACCACCTCGATGACTTCCTGATCCGATGGCTTCGGTGCCGGCCTTTTCACAACAGGTCCGAATGACATGAGCGCTTCTTTTTTCAAGACATCTTCGGGCAAAGCAAGGACGACGGGTCCCGGCCTCCCGGTCATAGCGATCCTGAGTGCTCGTTGGACAAATTCTGCTGTCCGGGGCGGTTCGCGGATTTCAGCCACCCATTTAGCGATCGGTCTGAAAAAAGCTTCAAGATCGACTTCCTGGAAGCCTTCACGTCCACTGAAGTTCGTGTGCACCTGTCCGAGGAGAACGACCATCGGTGTGGAGTCCTGATAGGCCGTATGAACACCGATCGCAAGGTTGCTTGCACCGACGCCTCTTGTCGCCATCACCACGCCCGGACTTCCACTCGCTTTGGCGTATCCTTCCGCCATGAAAGCGGCCCCGCCTTCGTGTCTCGCCGAGATGAGATCCACGTCCGGCTCTTTTAAAATGGCATCCATCACAGGAAGGTAGCTCTCCCCTGGTACACAAAACACTTTGGAAATGCCTTGCCTCTTCAGACAGGAGACGATGGCTTCCGCGCTCGTCATCTGACGTTCGTCCATGGACTTCAGCCTCCTTTCATCGCTTTTCTCATTCGTATCGAAGCTTCATGCAGCCGCTCGATCGGAACAGAGAGGCTCATTCGGAAATAACCTTCTCCTTTCTGACCGAAAGCTGTTCCAGGCGTAAGGATGATGCCTGCTTCGTCGAGCATTTTTTCAGAGAATTCCTGCGAGGTATATCCTTCTGGCACACGCGCCCATAGAAAGAAGGTCCCCTTCGGTTTTTCCGCCTGTATATTCATCCCGTTAAAGGCGTTCATCATAAGATCGAGCCGCTGCTCGTAGGTCCGGTTGTTCGCTTTTACCGATGAAAAATCACTCCGCAGCGCTGTAGCACCAGCTAATTGGATCGGTAAAAACTGACTCGTATCCATGTTGCTCTTGTACACACTGAGCGCACGGATCAGCTCCTGATTGCCGACGACATAGCCAAGCCGCCAGCCGGACATATTGAACGTTTTTGAAAGCGATCCGAACTCGACAGCGATTTCCTTCGCGCCCGGGACCTGTAATAGACTGGGAGCCTTGTAATCCCCGAACGTCACGAGATCGTAGGCGGCATCCTGGATGAGTGAAAGGTGATGTTCTTTCGCAAAGCGCACCGCTTCCTCAAACGTCTCAAGATCGACCGTTCCGCCTGTCGGGTTGTTCGGATAGTTGAGCAGCATCATTTTCGATCTGGAAACATCCCTTGGAGAGATTTGATCGAACAAGGGTGCATAACTGTTTTCTTCATCCAATGGAAATCGGACGGTCACTCCATGAGCAAGATGGATCGCTGATTGATAGACAGGATAGCCCGGATCCGGTGCAAGCACCCCGTCCCCCGGGTCGAGGACAGCACTGATCAAATGAGCGATTCCTTCTTTCGATCCAATCAGGGTCAGCACTTCCGTCTCTGGATCCAAATCCACGTCATAGTGAGATCTATAGAAATCCGCGACGGCCTCTCTGAACTCCCGGCAGCCGCCGTACGGGGAATATTTGTGGTTCTTCGGTTTGCGTACCTCTTCGGTCAAACGGTCGATGATGAATGGCGGTGTGGGTAAATCCGGGGCCCCGATGCCGAGATCGATGACATCAACCCCCTGAGCGGTCAACGCGACTTTCTTTTTATGAAAAATGGAAAACAAATAGGGTGGCAGGCTCTGCACCTGCTTCGAGCTTTGGATCATGGAAAGACCCCCTTCAAACAATGTGGTTGTCCCATCGCTCTATCCTATTAATCCATCCATGATTCTATGAAACAAAGTTTTCAGGTCATCTTTTCCAAATCGCTGCATATAGTGTGATATAGCCCGTCAAGGACAACTCCCCTATCTGAATTGATCCGTGTTTCCCAAGCCAGTTGGATTCATACGTCGTATGGGTTCTTCTGGCTTTTTCTATCGTGAAAGGGTGTGATGAGTGGTGACCGCCGCATTGGAAGGCATCCGCGTCCTGGATTTGACCCGGGTTCTCGCGGGACCTTATTGTTCGATGATCCTCGGAGATCTCGGCGCTGAAATCATTAAAGTCGAAGCTCCCGGGGGCAGTGACGAAACCCGTACATGGGGACCTCCCTTCAAAGAAGGGGTGAGTGCTTATTATTTATGTACCAACAGAAATAAGAAGAGTTTGACGCTGGATTTGAAGTCTCGTGAAGGAAAAGAAGTGTTGGAAAAGCTCGTCAGAGAAAGTGACGTTGTCCTCAATAATTTCAAGACGGGAACGATGGAGCGGCTCGGGTTCGGGTATGACCATATCAAAGAAATCAACCCGCGCATCGTCTTCTGCTCAATTACGGGGTTCGGAGAGACAGGCCCCTATCAGCACCTGCCCGGCTATGACTTCATCATCCAGGCGATGAGCGGACTGATGAGCATCACAGGGGATGACCAATCTGGTCCCCAGAAATTAGGTGTGGCCATCACGGACATCCTTACCGGTTTGTATGCCTGCATCGGTATTCAAACGGCTCTGTTAGAACGAGAACGATCCGGATATGGTCAAAAAATCGATCTGTCTCTATATGATGCAGCCGTCAGTTCCCTCATCAACATCGGGAGCAATTTTTTAATGACCGGAAAAGTCCCTCAACGGCTCGGAAACCACCATGCCAACATCGTGCCCTACCAGACGTTCCGTTCCCGTGATGGTGAAATGGTGATCGCTGTCGGGAATGATCGTCAATTCGCCCACCTATGCGCCGTCGTCGGACAACCTTCGCTTGCTTCGGATCCTTTATTTTCTACCAATGCAAAAAGGGTGGAAAACAGAGAAGCGCTCTCAAATATTTTGCAGGAACTTTTTTCACAAGAAAAAACGGCTTACTGGCAGGACCGGTGTCAGGAGAAGCACATCCCTTTCGGCCCGATTCAAACACTTGAAGACGTCCGTAACGATGAGCAGTTGAAAGCCCGTGACATGTTCCTCAACCTTGAGCATCCGAAAGCAGGTAATGTGGAGATGATCGGCAGTCCACTGAAACTCTCCCGCACGCCGGTGGATTACAAACAGCACCCGCCGGATGCTGGTGAACATACAGAAGAAATTCTTACAGGACTTGGGTACGACAAAAATACGATCCGCAAGTGGAAAAAGGATCACAAGGTTTAAGGAGTGAACGAAATGAACTTCGATTTCAGTGATGAGCAAGTGATGTTAAGAAAAGCGGTCCGAAGTTTCGTCGACCATGAAATCATGCCCAATATTGGCGAGTGGGATGCGAAAGGACACTTCGATCAGCAGACGTTGAAAAAACTGGCGGGGCTCGGTCTGATGGGTGTGTGCATTCCAGAGACCTATGGCGGAAGCGGGATGGATTACAATTCTCTCGCGATTGTCTGTGAAGAACTCGAGCGTGGAGACACGGCCTTCCGCACAGCCGTTTCCGTTCATACCGGCTTGAACAGCATGACACTCCTGCAGTGGGCGACAGAATCCCAGAAACAGAAATACTTGGTTCCACAGGCGAGAGGTGAAAAAATCGGGGCTTTCGGTTTGACGGAACCGGCGGCAGGTTCGGACGTTGCCGCCTTACAGACGACTGCGACCCTCGACGGTGATCATTATGTACTGAACGGGCAGAAAACATGGATTTCCCTCTGTGATGTGGCCGATCACTTTTTAGTGTTTGCTTATACGGATAAGAGTAAGAAACACCACGGGATTTCCTGTTTTATTGTGGAAAGGACCTATGAAGGATTCTCATCGAAAGCCACGAAAGGAAAGCTCGGGATCCGGGCAGGCAATACAGGCGAATTGTTCTTTGATCAGATGAAAGTACCGACAGAAAACCTGCTCGGAGACGAAGGGGACGGCTTTAAAATCGCCATGTCCGCCCTGGACAGCGGCCGGTTCACGGTTGCTGCTGGTGCCTGCGGACAGATCATGGCTTGCCTAGAGGCGAGTGTAGAATACTGCCATGAGAGGGAAACGTTCGGAAAAGAAATCGGAAAGCACCAGCTCGTCCAGCAGATGATCGCGAAGATGGAGGCCGGTTTACACATGAGCCGCCTGCTCGTCTATCGTGCAGGTGCATTGAAGAACAAAGGGGTGAGAAACACGAGAGAAACATCCCTTGCCAAATGGCAGGCGTGTGATTTCGCCAACCAGGCGGCCGATGATGCCGTGCAGATCCACGGGGCATACGGGTATTCCAACGAATATCCCGTCGAACGTTATTTAAGGAATTCTAAAGCTCCCGTCATTTATGAAGGGACGCGGGAAATCCATACGATTATGCAGGCGGAATATGTACTTGGATATCGGAAGGACAAACCACTCAGTCAGATGCTTCCGGCTTGGGAGGGCTAAGTTGAAACGTGCGTGGATCATCCACGCACGTTTTTTCTTTATGTAAAGTCCGCTAACCAGGGAAGCTCTTCTAAGATGCATACTAAAAAGCCAGCTTTTTCCGCTGACTTTTGAAGGCACATTTAATTGCGTTTAAGAAGAACAACAAAACCTAATAGTATACAAATGGCTATAGCCAGTATAGGAACGGTCGTTAAAATCGTGTTTCCACCCCAACCGATCCCTGGCCCATCCGCTCCGGATATCGATGCCGATACATGAGCAGCTGACATTTTAATGGCTGTGATCAGCTCACCAATGGAGTACGCGATGACTCCGGTTAATAAAGATAGCCCTACCAATAAAACTCCTAAAGCACGGTTGTTCATATGACTTCCCCCTTGACTCTCATCTGTGCACATCCCTTAGAACCTTAACATAAAATCAATGGGTGAAAAATTATGGGGGTCGTTCCACTCTTCCGTTTTACTAAGAAATTAGAGCAAAGAAGACGAACCTTTATGATTCTGCTCATAAAGCAACCCTTTTTCATCGAGATTCGACTCAATCTCACTCGCTAATGGGACATTGTCACCAATCACGAATTTCCAATCCTGTGCCATAAGGAACGCTTCCTTCTCTCTCCACTCCCGCCATTCTATTAAATCCTCCATAGACCTTTTAACAGGTTCGACCGTACTCCTGGCTAATTGATTTCGATAATGTCTTGTGAAGTCTTTTTCCGTACAATCATTGACCTTGATAAAATGGCGCTTTAATTTCCTCATGACAAAATCACTCGTATTCACGGCTTTCGTTCGATGCCCGACATGGTGAATATGCTTCAAATCATGGCACGACCTGCACAAAGACTGGATATCGTTTAAGATTAAAAGGTACTTCTCCTCGTCATATTGCCAGACTTCATGCGCATGCAATTTCTCTTCATCATGAAAGCCACAGATTTGGCACTGAAAATCACTTTTCTTCAAGACATGGTGCCTCACAGCCTTCCACAAGGAACGAGGAATGGAATCCCTTACCGTTTTATTCTGCGCATAAGAAGGCTTTCGGATCTCTATGGTTAACTTATAATCAGACATAGCAACCTCCCTAAGATTCCAGTTGATAAAATTGGGTCATGAACCATTTATATCCTTATTATATCACGCTGCATCATCGACACTACGGTTGGAAACGAGCTCTCTTTTAATGTATGTTCCATAAAAAAAGAGCCCCGCCTCCTACTTAACGCTTGTAGAAAGGGGGCAATTCTCTATTCAACGTTCCATCATCTTCATCCGCACTTTTCTAGATGATATCCTCATTTCTTCTCTGCCAACATTAAGGCAGACCATTAATTTAGAGCATGTTATGTATCCTTCTGCATAAATCTTTAAGAAGGAGGCGATGCGTGTGGGAGATTTAATTCCTTTTCCTAAGAGAGAACCTGCAGAAGTCATCGTTCTGACACCGGAAGAAAGACAGGAATTCGCTCACCTGACTTATGAACTGATGAAAGAAGACCGACTCATCCCTTTTCTAAGAATCAAACGTCGTCTGAAAAAATTGATTAAACGGGGCCTTGAACGTGCGAAACACCAGGATTCTCATAAGTGAGTCTGGTTCAGTTATCCTTTCCAAATAAACGAACTATCATCCTGCATCTCAACTTCCGGATGCTGCTTCAACTCTTCCACAAGTCGGAATAACGCTTCATCCTTCTGCTTTGCTTCAATCATACAGTCGATTTGGTCTGTGGAGCCATTCGTTTTCTTTACAAACTCGAGGAACATTTCTGCATCCACAAAATCCGCATGACTTTTGAAATCCTTTTCGCTTTTCGGACTGGAAATATGCATTTTCACAGGAAGGGGTGAATGACGCCAAGTATCCACGACACGCGCCCAATGATCCTCCCATTTCTCCCCTTCATGGTTGGCATAATGATGATGGAGATCAAAGACGAGAGGGATGTTCAACTTTTCACAGACATAAAGACCATCCGCTAACGTGTAGGAGGTATCATCATTTTCAATCATGACGGTCTTTTGAATGCCTGAAGGGACCAGGGCCCAATTTTCAATGAACCGCTCCAGCGATTTTTCCTTATCCTTGTATCTGCCTCCGAGATGGAAAACACAACGATGAGTTGGATCTAGACCCATATGATGAAGCAGCAGGTAATGATACTTCAGCACGCCCATCGAAGCTTTGAAAATTCCCTGATCCGGAGAATTGATGACAACGAAGTGATCGGGATGAAAATCCAGCCTCATCTCATTATCCACCGCATACGCTCCCAATTCCCTCAAATCTTCCTTAATCGGATTCAAATAATCCCACCCCTGTAGCTCTTCATGTGTAGCAAGAGGCACAAGCCGTGAACTCAATCTGAAAAAGTGGATATCATGAGCTTTATTATGTTTCAGTAACCGCAGACAGTTGTGAAGGTTGGATTTCGCAATCCGTTCCAGCTTCCGTCTGGCCGCCTCCTCATCACGAATCTCTGAAAATCGTTTATAGGTCATCGTTTGAGATGGCGAAGCGTTTTGCAAATGGACACTCATCGCTACATAACCGAGCCGGTACAAAGTCATGATTTCACCTACTCCCCGTTTTCCTTAGCTTGTGCGAAAAGCCTTTCGCTTATGTAGGTAAAGGAGTTAGTCTTGTTCACCTCTCACAAACAGATCCGTATTCGTCCATTCAGATGTGCTGGACATGATACATTGCTAAAAAGATAAGGAGAGGCATAACCCCATGACCAACAAAGGCAGGAATACAAAAAGCACGATCCATAACTTCACATTCCGCTCATCAGAGAAAAAGCTTTTTCTTGTGATATAAATGTAAACAATCAACCCTAGGATACCTATGAATAGAAATAATGCAGACATTTACAAACCCTCTTTCTTCACTAATGATCACTAAGGTTTATAAAGGACCCGCGTTGGACCCACAGGAAAAGTTCGATTATGTTAAGTACTGATGAGCTTCAGTTACTGCCAAATCACTCGATTTCCTGCACATCGACTAATCTTGACTGTACAATAAACCTTTCCGGGGCACTCCCTATGAAATCAAAAGGATAACAGGTCGTTAATGTAAGCGTCGGATCCTCATGATCAACGATGACCGAGCGGTCGTCTTCATCCGTCACCCATGTTTTCTCCACCTCATACTTGTACCTTTTCCCTTCATATTCATAAAAAAGCGGGGCGCCTTTTTCAATTTCCCCAAGCTCTGTGAAAACGGTCTCACGGTGTCCGCTCAGGACGGTATGACGCTTCTCATCAGGTGTCGTTGTCCACTTGCTTATGAACATCCCTACCCCTTGATGAAGCGACTGTTCATCCGTGCCCCAATAGGTGGCATAGCCTTTATTCAAATGAGGAATGACCAGTCGCCCCACTTTTTCACCATCGTCAAACATATGTAGTTCATTCGAATATCGAGGGGTTTTCGTTTTCTCTTGTTTTTTAACAACCACAGGTTCAGGTTTCTCTGCCTGTCCCTGGGAGTGCCATTCGTTGATTTCCTCTTCGGTCACCTTTTCAACAGCCTTCGTAGAGTCCCACCATTGAAAGGTGAAATATGCAGTGCACGACAAACCGATCACGACAAGCATGTAAAGGACTTTGTTCAGCATGATGGCCTCCTCATCTATGGAAAGATTGAAAGAGCCAGGCCTGAGCCCGACTCTTATTTTTTACTGCAAGGATCTCTTTCTCACGAACAAAACACTTCCGGCAAGCAATACTACAGTTGCGCCAAGTAAAGCATACATCAAATCCGGACTTGCGGTATCAGGCATTTCGCCTCCGATGGCATCTTCAATCGGTTGAGCCTCATCCAGCACCTCTTGTGGAATTTGAATTTCTCCGACACCATTAAAGTTTTCCAGTGTCATTTCAGTTTCCTGAGTGATCGGCATCGGCTGGCCCTCTTCGGTTTCGATTTCCATTTCCAAATGAACGTAGCTGGAAGTTAAATAGTGATTTTCTTTGTCGATCGTCATTTTATAGGTCACATCATTGATGGTCATTTTATCAAGGATTTCTTCACCCAGTTCTTTTAACCCCTGCTCACCTTCACTGGAACCCATACCTTGCTGCAGCATTTTCATCGACATTTTCAAAAGTTTCTCCCCGTCACCCTCATAATGGAGGACGTAGGAATCGTCACTTTCTTCCACACTCATATCCTCAGCTAATGGAAGCGCCTGTGCCATCTGCCCTTCCGCAAGCATCGACTGCATCATTTCCTGACTGGAATCGTCAGAGAGCTGGACCCACCCTTTTCCTGGCAGTTCACTGTAGTAGCCTTCTTCTGTAAAATAAGACTCCGTCGTCTCTCCTGCCAATTCTGTTTTCAAATAGATGGCGAAAGGATCCATAGTCACATCGGACATCGTTGTGGTTTCCATTCCTTCTCCTTCATTCATCATCGGCATTTTCGCCTTGGAGACTTGTTTCATAGAGTAGCTGTCCAGGTTTTTCATCGCTTCATTCGATTTCTTCAACACGTCTTCTGCTGACATGTCCGCAGCGAATACCTGAAGAGGAAACAGGAACAGCACCAGAAAACTCAACAACAACAGGTTACACTTTTTTAACATCCAAACACTCCCGAATTTTATTCGGTAAAAAAAGAGGCTGGTCTATGTAATGACAAAAGCTGACTTCCACATCCCACTATTTTCCACCTAACTCCCTATATCCTTTCTCCCACAAAATTAAACACATTTTTCCAAATTCCTGCAAAAGAATGGCCCTCCTCATTTTGACGAAGGTTGACCATAAAAAAGCAGACAATCGCTCGTATTGTCTGCTTAAGTCCTGTTATTCTCCGGCTGGACTATCATTCTGAAGGACGGATGGCTATGGTTTCTTCCTGCTTCTACCGGCGACATGCGCATTCTCTTTGCAGTAAAAAGCTTCTCAAAAAAACATAGACCTATTCTACTGTTTCTACAAAGATCGTCCCATCAGGATTGACCTGTGCAACCAGCACTTCCTTCACATTGGAAATCCCATGCGCCTGCAGTTGATCCTGCAGCCAGGCTTCACTGTAACCACTGGCATTCAATTGGTGACGGAGAATTTTCCCCTGGACCATGACCACGTGTGAATATTTTGCAGGGGCTGTTTCTAACTTCATATCACGAGAGGTGACAGGGGTTGCCTCTGATTTTCTTAGAACACTTACAGAACCATCCGTTTCCAAGATCGCTGTCTGAACATCACTGAACTGGAACACTCCCGCTTTTCTTAATTCAGCAATGAGTTCATCGACATTGAATCGCACTTTTTTCATATTCTTTATAAGAATTTTCCCATTGTCCATCAGCAGCGTAGGTTGACTGTTCACAAGCTTTCGGATCGTCAAACTTTTAAGTGTGAGATAGTCAATGACAAGAACAAGGGCTGCGAAGGTCAGTAATCCAAGCGCACCTCTGGAGAGCGTCACATTATCAGCAAGGAAGGTGGTAGCAGTCATTGATCCCAGCGTGATGCCTGCGATGAAGTCAAAAAGCGTCATTTGGGAGATCAGCTTCTTGCTTAGAATTCTCGCTAAAACGTACAATATAATAAAAACGATGATACCTGTTCCGACGAATTCCAACCACTCATTCATAAGCGTCCTCCTACTCTTCTCTTATTATTTCATTTTCCCGTCACAATTATGTTGAACAGGAGAGTATAAGGGATACATTTCCAAAATAAAAAAACAGCAACCTTGAATGGTTACTGTCCTGTGTCCGTCAGCCTCCTTTCGGCTCCGGCAAATATTTTGTGAAAAATGCTCCGGTAATAAAGCAAACACCAAGGATGAACCAAGTGGCAATGCCTCCGAATTCAAATAGATAGGAAAACAAGGCCACTAATGGTGCAATAACAAAAGCCCCCGGCGTCACGTAGCTCTTCCAGCCATATTCCTTCTTCAAATTTTTCCTCTTCTTGTAAATCAAATAAATATAACCCGCTACTAAAACAACGGTTATGACCAGCATCAACAGTTCAAGCATCGAATCCCCCGTCATCTATGTTTTTTCAAATATGGTTCCAAATAATCACGGTATTCCCTGGTTAGATCTGCGGGTAGATGATTGATAGAAAAGAAATTGATTTGATGGGATTCTTCCTCATCCACCTCTACCTTTCCTTTGTACTCGTCCGTCCTGTAGACCGCCGTCACCGAGTACAGTTCATCTCCATTGGAAATCTTAAAAAAGTAGTCTTCTCCTGAAAAGATATCCAGTAGTTCAAGTTCCCCTACATGGAGGCCGGTTTCTTCTTTCACTTCACGTCGCGCCGTTTCCTCCAAACTCTCGCCGAGCTCCATTAAACCCCCAGGAAGTCCCCACCCGCCATCTTTGCGATGTTGGAGTAGAATCTTCTGCTGATCATTGACGATAATCACAACAGCCCCGGGTAGAATTAACGGTCTTGTTCCTACTTCTTTTCTAAGCTCTTTGACATACTCCATTTAGAATCCCCCCTTAATGGGTCTCTTTCCTTTGAAACCTCTGTGCTATCCCTTCATTCATTCAAATCGAATCATCGTTTATGTATGTGTGCCCTATCAAAATGGAAGAAACGAAACTTTCATCCCCATGATCCCCTCTCCCTTTTCCTTTATGGGATCAATAACGCGCCGAGCACGAAGACACCAGCAATGTAAAAGCCGATCAGCGATCCCCAGGACAATGGTTTTCTCATGAACACGACGACCTTCCGCAGCCAGCGGAACAAGGTATACATCACCAGAAACAAGAGGCTGTAGCCGATGAAGCTCCACCCCTCACCGATAAGGATGACCATCGTGTTATGAAAGAGTGTAAACAAAAGCATGAACAATAGAAACCACAGCTCTTTGAACTTCGCGAAGTCACTTCTTCTTTGTTGTTTATCCTGCTGCATCCCTAATCTCCTTCCTTGTTAAAACGCTGTCATCATGAGTAACTTTACCACTCTCCGTTTGTGCTAGTCAAAGTAGTCGGTAATCATTTGCCTGTATTTCAGTCGCTCTTCAAGATGAGGGTAGTGATTACTCTCTAGAAACCTATGATGGACAGCACCGGGAATAGCTTCGGCGATTTCTTCCGAATAAGAAGGTGGACACTGGACATCATGCGCACCAGATACAACCATCACCTCGGCATCTATGAGTTTCAGCTTCCTTGTCACATCAAACGTGTGAAGCTCTCGGGAAAAGAAGTTCATGCGGACGGCTGACATCTCCTTTTCAATCCCTTGATTAAAATAGCGTTCATAATTTTGAGGCTTCCATAAGGAAAGTTTTGTTCGTTCAACGGTTAATTCTTTTCTTGCTTCAGAGGAAAGGTCTTCTTTTTTCAACCCCTCGATCATTGACTGCATGTTATGGAATTCCGGGTGGGATTCATTATAAATACAATCCTTTGAAAACGTCATATACTCTCGTGCAGCTGCATTAGCAATGATAAGTGTGTCCAGGCTCCCCGAGAAATAGATCCCATACACACAAGCAAGCATGCCTCCCGTAGAGTGACCGGCAAAGTCCCAGGATTCATACCCTAATGTACTTCGGATGGCTTCAAGATCGAGGACACTTTCAAGCATTGTCAGTTCGTGAGGGGCCGAAGCCTTATCAGAGCTTCCACACTCTTTCAAGTTTATTAAGTAGACGTGATGGCTCTCTACAAAAGCTCCTGCAAAATAGTCTCCCGTTTCGTTGAACTCTGAATACAAATGAGTGACCGCAAGCGGGCGCCCCTGTCCTTTTTCAAAAACTTCGAAAGTACCGCGGCTGGTTTCTACCATCGTTCGTTTCCAAGTCATCTTCCTCCCCCTCCCATGTCTTACAGGTACTTCTACGATTCCCCACGGGTAAATGTTTCATCATTTCAGCTTTTGGTACTGGTATCTAATCAAAGAATCCAGGTGTCAGGTTTACTGCTCCCTTATGAACCTGGGAGGCTTAACGTTTGATTGAAAAGACGCGCTCTGAAATAATAAGAAGAAAATCAATGAACGGGGGTTTCTTTATGGAACGATTTATCCGCTCCGATCAGTATCATTTTATAAAAAATCAGGCTCATAACCTGTTGAACAGTCATATGACAACGAACGATGCCTCAGTCACTCAGGCCTTACAATCGATCACGCAGGAAAAGGTGCTGGATTTGTTTACAGAGCTTTCATCAGAACAGGAACAAATGATTGCACAAGCCAGTGACGTCAAAGACGAAACCGATGCGATCCTTTACTTTTCCCGCCTGAAGCAGTACGTGGTCCCTTTTCCAAAACTGTCAGAAGCTGATATTCAAAAATTGTTCCCGAAAGTGAAAAAGCTGAGGGTGCCGGCAATTCCGAATGAAGAATGGACCGAGCTTTCTTATATTGGATGGAACGATGTATCAGCAAACAGAAAATACATCATTACTACCGTGGACGGTGAACTTACAGGGTTGTACGGTCATTACAAACCATTAAGACAGAAAAGCATTTGTTCGCTTTGCCATGAGCATGAAAAAGTGGGCATGTTCACAGCTACCTTCAAAGGGGAAAATAAGGAGGAAACAATCAGCCGCGGGAACTATATCTGCCATAACAGCCAGAAATGCAATCAGAACATCCAGTCCCGTCAACCACTTGAATCCTTCATCAAACGGATGCAGGCATAAAAAGAAGCAGGACCATTCCTTCTTGGAATGGTCCTGCTTCTTTTTTATTGCTGTTCTGCTGAATAATCCGGTGCGACCGCTTTTCTGATGAACAAAGCCACCACAAAGGTGAGGACGGCAAGCCCTAAAGCGAACCAATACGCCTGATGGACCCCTGCTGTCATCGCCTGTTCCATGACTTCGCCTGTCACGTCTCCTGATACATCATTCAAATAGCTTCTCTCTCCCTGAGTCATGATGCTTACGAAAATGGAAACGCCAAGGGCTCCACCAATCGGCTGCAAAGTATTTGCGATCGCCGTTCCGTGCGGGTATAAATGCTTCGGCAGTTCATTCAACGCATTCGTCTGAGAAGGCATGAGCACCGCTGAAACGGCCAGCATCAATAACACATACGCCAGAATAAAGGACCATACAGGAATGGAAGGCCCGATGTTGCTGAAGAAGATCATGACTCCTACCAGCACTAGTGTACCCGGGATGATTAGTTTCCTTGGACCGAATTTATCAAAGAGCGTCCCCATCACCGGAGACATCAAACCGTTCAATAAGGCACCGGGAAGCAGCAGCAACCCAGCTGTCTTCGCTGAAAACCCTAAAGGTCCCTGCAGATACATCGGCATGACGATTTCAGAAGCGAACATCGCCATGATGACGATCACGAAGATCGTAATCCCTTTTGCATAACTTTTATACGTAAAGACACGAACATCCAACAAAGGTTCTTCCAATTTCAATTGCCGGAGGACAAAAAGAGTCAAACTGAGAAAAGCCACGCCTAAAATGATGAGGATGTTGAGAGAAGAGAATCCTTCTCCACTTTCCCCTGCGCTGCTGAACCCATAGACGATGCCCCCGATCCCGATCGATGACAGGACAATCGAGAATAGATCCGCCTTCGGACGCGTCACTTCCCCAACATTCTCCAAATACTTCACGGCAAATAATATCGAAAATAAGGCAAACGGAATGACGGTGATAAACAACCATCTCCAGCCCAGGAAGTCTACAATGACGCCTGAGAGCGTAGGCCCGATGGCTGGGGCAAACATGATGACAAGACCGAACGTCCCCATGATCCGGCCACGGACTTCCGGTTCATAAAGCAGTAATAAGGCATTCATAATGACAGGGATCAATAGCCCCGTCCCGACCGCCTGAATCATCCGTCCTGTCAATAGCATCGGAAAATTAAAGGCCGACGCTGCAATGATTGTTCCTGCTAAGAACACAGTCATCACACCGATGAACATCTGTCTTGTTGTGAACCATTGGATCAGCAACGCAGAGACCGGCATCAACACACCCATGACGAGCATGAACCCGGTGGCCATCCATTGGACCGTAGGCGCATCGAGACCGAACACCTCCATCAGCTCCGTAAGTGCAATATTGAGCAGCGTCTCATTCAGGACGGCAAAAAATGCCCCGATCATGAATGTCACGAGTATGATTTTTCTATTGTATTGCGTTTCCATCTTTATCCCTCTACTTTTCTTTATTTATAATCCAACCATTTACTTCTTCCATTCTTCCGCCAGGATTCCATAGATGGTGTGATCGACATAATGGTCGTACAGCCATTCCGCACCCCTGATGGTGCCTTCCTTCTTGAATCCAAGACGCTTCGGAATCGCCGCGCTTTTTTCATTGCCTTCCGCTACACGGATTTCCACTCGGTTCATGTTCAGTTCCAAGAATGCATAGTCCGTCAACGCCTGGGCCACACGTGTCATGATTCCTTTCCCTTGGAATTCCCGACCGAGCCAATAACCGATTTTCACGATTCTGTTCGTGTGGTCGATTTCATTGAAACCTGCCGTACCCGCAATGGCACCATTATAGAGTACCATAGTTGTCATGCTTTTGTTTTCTGAAAAGCCTTGCCTTCCTGATTGAATGAATGATTTCGTGTCTTCCACAGTTTTCGTTGAATCCAGCCATGGCAGCCATTCACGCAAATGCTCACGGGATCCATCCGTCAGATGAAAGAGCGCATCCGCATCTTCCGGACCTGCAAGTTTGAGTGACAGCTCACGATCGATCTTATGTACAAACATACTTCCCCCCCCTTTTTTCATCATTTTACCATGAACCTTTGACAACAGAACAAAGATAAGGTAAATTACTAATGTACGAACAATAATTTTAATTAACCTTTTAAATATTCGGTTTTAGGAGTGAAATCCATGGAAAATGTATTTGATTACGAAGATATCCAACTAATTCCCGCGAAATGTGTCGTAAACAGCCGTTCGGCCTGTGACCCATCGGTTAAACTCGGCAACCATACATTCAAACTGCCTGTCGTACCCGCGAACATGCAGACGATCATTGATGAAACCATTGCTGCTCAGTTAGCACAGGAAGGTTACTTCTATGTGATGCACCGTTTTGAGCCTGAAACTCGTTTGTCTTTCGTAGAAAAAATGCACAGCGAAGGATTGATCGCTTCCATCAGCGTCGGTGTGAAACCTGAGGAATACGAATTTGTCCAGATGTTGGCTACGAAAGAACTGGTGCCGGAATACATCACGATTGATATCGCCCACGGACATTCCACGGCGGTCATTGATATGATTCAGCACATTAAACAGCACCTGCCGGAAACATTTGTGATTGCTGGTAACGTCGGAACGCCGGAAGCCGTCCGGGAACTCGAAAACGCTGGTGCGGATGCCACCAAAGTCGGGATCGGTCCAGGGAAAGTTTGTATCACGAAGATTAAAACCGGCTTCGGCACAGGAGGCTGGCAGTTGGCAGCCCTAAGGTGGTGCGCGAAAGCAGCAAGCAAGCCTGTCATCGCTGATGGCGGCATCCGTACACACGGGGACATCGCCAAATCCATCCGTTTTGGAGCCACGATGGTCATGATCGGCTCTCTGTTCGCAGGCCACGAAGAGTCCCCTGGTGACACAGTAGAACGAGACGGTAAGCTTTACAAAGAATACTTCGGTTCCGCTTCTGAGTACCAAAAAGGGGAAAAGAAAAACGTTGAAGGCAAGAAAATGTTCGTGGAACATAAAGGCGCCCTTCAGGATACGTTGACGGAAATGGAACAGGACCTGCAATCGGCCATCAGTTACGCCGGCGGCACGGATCTTGACAGCATCCGCCACGTCGATTATGTCATCGTCAAAAATTCCATTTTCAATGGAGATAAAGTCTATTAAAAAAGAGCCCCGTGAGGGCTCTTTTTCTATTCTATGCTTTGATCGGAATGTAAATATCAAAATGGGGGTCCTCGAAATCCCGGTCAACCGGATACTTTTCGAATTTCAACGGCAGTCCATCAAAATATTTCGTACCAGGTTCAAGGTAGGGCTCCCCATTCCCTTCCCGAAACCATTGGTAAATGGCAGCGTAGGTTTCACCGATGTCTCTGCCTTTCGGGTGATGGACGTTCAAATATGTGTGTGGCGGTACGCTCATTTCTTCATACACTGCCTGACTGAGCCCGAGGTCCACCTCGAATCCGCTGAAATGGACAAAACCATTTTCAACTGTATGAATCGATAAACCCCACTGGAATTCTGGGTCTACAGGCTTTATTTCTTCTTTTTCGTTCTCTACCTTTTTAATCACTTCTTTTAATACAGGGACTTCTTCATACTTTCCTTCCCATTTACGTCCCCGGACCTTAAACGCGGGTAAATCAAGAATCGTGACTTCCACGACATGACCTCCTTTACTTATCCATAGATTCTCCATGTCTGAAGTCATTTCCTTCAGAAATCTGTTCATAGAACGATGGATTTTAAGATTCAGGCCAAGGAGGCTACCTAATAGTCCTGTGATAAACCCTTCCGGTTCATATTCCCCCAGGAACTCTTTCTTTTTGATAGAAACAGGAATAAACCTTCGCACCTCCACCATACCAGGAGTGGCCGATACCAAAAGCTTTCGGAGAGAGCCCACCCATATAACAATAGGACACTTTTCGGATCAGGGTTTTTATGATAGGTCCACTCCTCCAGTAAAACGGCGAGAGAGGAGATCATAGAACCATAGAAGACGGTCAACAAACTGACGACGATGGTTATTTCGATCGATACAAATGAAAAGAAAATCCCGGAAATGATGATGAAGTATCCGATCATTTCAAAAATCGCACTCAATAGTTCGACGAAAAGATAATAAGGGAGCGAGAACATGCCGATCCCCTTGTATTTTGGATTGAAAATCATTTCTCTATGCTTCCAAAGGGTTTCCGCAAGCCCTTTCTGCCATCTCTTCCTCTGCGCTCTCAAGGAAGAAAATGTAGACGGAGCTTCTGTCCAGCAGACGGGATCCTGGATATACTCAATCCTCTGCCGTGACTTTTCATCTTTCAACGACCGATGGATGCGGACAATGAGTTCCATATCCTCCCCGACGGTATTCGAATCATACCCTCCTGCTTTAATGACTCGATTTTTTTCAAAAACACCAAAAGCCCCCGAGATAATTAACAGGATGTTCAGTTTGGAAAGTCCTAGTCTGCCAATTAGAAAGGCGCGGAAATATTCCACGATCTGCATCAGGAGCATCGGCTGTTTCGGTAAACCGATCCGTTCGACAACCCCTTTGATGATTTTGGAACCATTAGCGATTCTCACTGTTCCGCCGGTCGCTGCAACGGCACCGTTCGAATCGATGATCGGTTTCATCGTCTTCAACAGTGCATCACGGTCGAGGATCGAATCCCCATCGATCGCTGCGAAATAAGGATATTTGGAAAAATTGATCCCTGCATTGAGGGCATCCGCTTTTCCCCCATTCTCTTTTCTCAACAGGTAGAGATTCGGATGGGTCGTCGATTGATAGCCTTCCAGGATGTCCTGGGTTTTGAAATGCCGCCGGACGGCGAGTTCCATTCGTTCCATAGCAAATGTATCGATCATACGCTTGGCTGTTTCATCCTTCGAACCATCATCAATGACGATCACCTCGGACTGAGGGTAATTCAGGGCCAACATTGACCGGGCCGTACTGACGACACCGACCTCTTCATTATAAGCAGGCACCAGGACGGAGACCGGAAATGTATCTGTATTGATCGCGGTATCCTCAATGAGTTCCTCCCTATGAAGCCCCCGCTCTTTCCTGATATTAGGACTTGCGATCAAAAATAAAGCGAGGTAGACGACGGCAACGACGATCATATAAATAATGACGAGGTACCCCATCATTTCCAATGTGGTATAGAACAGATCAACATTCATATCGTATCCCCTACTTTCACTGTCAAATGCTGCCTTGCCATGGACCGTGCGAATTTATCCTCATGATGCTTGTGTGTATAATCCAGCAGCCGTGTTCCATCCGGGAGGTTTTTCATCGCTTCGCACGCCGAATACCTTACCCACCAGTGAGAGTCTCCCGCCAGTTTAAGCAAGGCATCCTGGGCAGATGCCAATTTTAGACTGCCCGCTATTTTAGCTGCATACATCCGCTCCTCCCAAACGTCTGACTCGTAGAACTTCTCCAGCTGATGGTGATCAGTGCAGGCCCTCAATTCCATGAGACTTCGAAGAGCTTTGAGACGTATTTCTTTTGAAGGGGATAGAAGCATCCCTTCAATGAATGGAAGATAATCCAAAGAGCCCTTCTCTCCACAGAATGAAACGATCGCCAGATGCACAGGGGCAGGCACTCTTCCTGGTTCATCTTCTACCACCTTCACCATCTGTTGAAAGAGGTCCTCTTCGAAACGACGCAGGACTTGCTTGACAAGACGTTGAGGAACCGTTTCCTGTTCCAGCAACCATCGAATGATACGCTCGTCCTGGAAGGAAGCAAGCACCCTCACCGCCTGCCTGTATTCTTCGTCCATTACCGTGAGACGTTTAAAATAGTCCCAAACTTCGATTTTCATATCCATCATGCCGAAATCTTCTATATAATGAAGGGTGTTCACCCGTTGGGACCAGCTTCCTTTTTTCAAATAAAGACGATAGGCCTGAGAAAGATACGTCCGCGCTGTTTCGCGCACTCTCGTATAATCGGTCCGCCCCTTCGCCTGGTCCACAAAGTGATTCAACAGCCGCTCGACGAGCCGAACGCGGTAGCGGATGTCGCTTGGAAGCTCAGGACACTCCTCTGTTTCCCTCTCCAAGTATTGAAAGAATGGCTTTTCGCAGGTTTCTATGTACGTTAAAATCAATCGTTCATCCTTCAAACTATGGATCTTGGAAAGGACCAGGCCTCCCAACAGAAACAGTTGAATGATGAATAGTAGAATCACAGTCCATATGACAACAGAGACCAACACAATCCCTCCCTAACCGTTCATAGGCGATTATAATGAACACGCAAGCAATCATCTTCCGTATAAAGACGCCCGCTATCCCTAGTATGACAGGACCATTGCTTTTTTTCTATCTATATCCTGGGGAATTCACCTGAGAATCTCCCTTTGAAAAGCCAAGCTTTGAATCTATCATTCCTCTCATTTTCCAAGAATAACAAACAGCCTTATCAACCATTCAAAGCCGTGAGCAGAAAACAAATGGCTGTGATCAACGATAAGGGTGTCATGATCATTTTTTCCTTCTTACTTCTGGAAAAAGCATTCATGATCGTATTGAAGAATAAATAAACCGCGAAGAAGTAGCACACGCCTTTTGCCATAGGGGCCAGGAAATCAACGGAAATGATATTGCCCATCTGTAAGAGGAACAAAATCGCTGTCCATTGTATCAAAATGGATAGGGCGGTGGCGATGCGCATCTGTTTTGGTAACCTTATATATTTTCCACCCATGGCAAACTCTCCATAAGGCAGACCTAAAGCAAGTAGCACGTACAAAATAGACACCGCGAAAAGACCAATACTTCCCATCCATGCTGAGATCACTGGCTCACACCCCTTTGGTTAATGATGACTCCTTCCAGGACTTCGGAACAGACCTTCGTTAAACTCTCCACCTTATTCCACGTGAAATACAGAAAACCCTTTTCGTTGATCAAGAAATGATTCCCTATAGTTACGGCAGAGATATTTTTTGACCTGGAAAAACCATGAAAAAGACCAAATCTATTCGATTTGGCCTGTTACTCCTATACGTGCATGAATGGAGCTTTATTATTCCTCGGCAGCCATAGCGTCTGCTTTCGTTCTGTGAACCGTACCAAAAGGATGTTCCGGCGGGGCATAAATCGAATAAAGTTTTAACGGCTGCTGTCCTGTATTGGTCAGGTTATGCCATTTCCCTGCAGGTACCATGATCGCAAAATCATCAGAAACTTCCTGTTGGAAGTTCAACTGATCTTTGCTATCCCCCATCTGCACGAGCCCCTGTCCTTGTTCTATTCGCAGAAACTGATCCACATCCGGATGGAGTTCTAACCCGATATCCTCCCCGACACCAATACTCATCAAGGTTACCTGCAGATGATCTCCGGTCCAAAGAGCCGTTCGGAATGTACGGTTTTGTGTTGTCGCTTCTTCGATATCGAGAACGAAAGGCTGCCCTCCATAATCTCGAATGACCATACGGCCTTCCCCTCTTGAAAAAGCAACGATTTTATTAGTCGTGACGGCTTTATCATGACAAGCTCTGTAAAATACATCCCCAAGCTGATTCCCCTGGTTTTCCAAATAAGCTTTCTGGTACGTTTCAAATTCCTCCACTCCATGATCATAGCCGACTCTCAACCCTTCTTCAAAGGTTCGGAAATCCGCTTCTTCCCTTTCATATTCCGGTTGCTCGCCTGTGAAGGATGTATATAAATTCTTAAAATGATCCAGGTGCCTTTTTTCATTCTCCAGCGCGTGACGAATTTCGTTTTTATAGGACTCATCAGGAGCTACATCAGCCAATTGACGAAAAATCTGAATAGCAGAATCCTTCCTTCTAATTCCTTCTAAAATGTCTTGGGTGTTTTGCTCAGCACTTCTAAACGCCCCCGTATGCGGGTATCCATATCCATATGGAGTGTGACTCATACACCTCATCCCCCTCTCCAAACTATAAACATTTCTATGCGGAGAGAGAGAAAATCATACATGTACACCTTTTTATATGGTCGAGTTTATGAAACAAAAAACCTGTCCATGGACGGGTTTTTACACATTCGAGTGCGTGGCTTCTTTTTCAACACGATCCAAAAATTCTTCGACCACACGCTCATTCCCTTTTTTGTTCGCCAGTTTCATCATCGCTTTTCCGACGAAATTCACTCCTCTGTTTTGTCCGGAGTAAGTCAATCGTGTATGTTCCTCATCCACTTTCTCTAAAAGGAAGGACGCCGTCACTTCAAACGCTTTCCCGATGACGAAAGCGATTTTTTTGTGCTTGCGCTCAGGAGATTCTTCATAGGCAAGCGTCTCGACCGTATAGGTTTCCAGACGCTTCCCTTCCCTGTACGTCTGTCTATGTTTGGCCCCTACTTCCGTTTCCGTTTTTTCTATCAATTCATGCTCTTCTACTTTAGGCATGATCCGCTTGATGTTGGCGTCTCTGAAAAGCACCCATACTTCATCGATGGGTGCGGCAATCACTCTGTCGTTTTCCCATTGAATCATTCGTCTTCCTCCCTGCCAGATTCTAAAAAGGCATCAATGTCAGCAAGTCTACTCTGAAGATAGTGAATCTCCTTATGGATCTTGCTGCGTTTTTCCAGTAGCAGTTGTTCCAGTTGCAAAAAGGATTCATCATCCATCACTTTTTTCATTTCCTGAATAGTGAACCCAAGCGCCCGCAGCTTCCCGAGCATGAGCGCCAAAAAATAACTGCCATCATCATAATACCGGTAATGGTTATCCGGATGAATGTACGCAGGCTCAAGCAGACCGACCTCTGCATAGTAACGGAGCGTTTCTTTACTGAGTCCGGTCAGTTGTGAAAATTCGCTGATTTTATACACCGTGCTTCCTCCCACTTTCTATAGTAAACCGTGGGGTGCACCACAGAGTCAAGTCCTTACCGTTTCCCACAGTTCCATGTGAAGGTTTTCCTTATCCTGCCATGAATGATAGACTTCCACGTGCCAGGCCGTCAATTCCCGGGGATACCCCTTCCTTTCCATCCAGTGGTGCAGGGATTCATAAGCTTCTCGGATTCGATCGTTTGAACCTTCATATGTAGTGATCGCATACGTTTGTTTTTCTATGAGCAATGGCTCCATATCATCCGGTACGGCCGTTTCAGGACTCTGAGGGACGCCGATCCAATACCCGTCATTCTCTTCCTTACACTCTCCGGGGATAAATGCTCCTATTTGAACGTCTGCTTCCGGGAAACGGTGGTGAAGTTTTTCTGCTGCTTTCGGGATTTCCACAATATAATTTTCGCCATCACAGACCACCCTGTATCCTATGATCGCCAATGCTTCTTTCTCTTCGACTTTCGTGTTCCTATTCATATCTTGACCTCCTTTCCTATTCCAGTTTGGGGGTAGAGAAAACGATCGCTCCCCCCTCAACTGCCACGGTCATCCGGAACGGCCTTCTTGTAAACATAACTGACCCGCTCGTAGTCCACTTTCCCTTCATAAAATCGGTGGGCCCTGAGCCTACTGACACCAGTAGAAATGGCAACACTCTCCCTACCATGTTCCTGTGCCCAGTTTTCAACAAAAGTCAGCAGCTCTTCGCCGTACCCTTGTGAACGATGGTTGGAAGATGTCACTAAATCACAAACCCAGACAAAGCGACCGTAATACAGAGTCGTCATCTCTTTGAACCCCGTAACAGCAACGATTTCTTCATCTGCATATAAAGCGAAAAGGTGGTAGCGGTCCACGTCCATCGCCTCTTTCACCAATTCGATATACTGTTCTTCACTTACATGCGATCTCAATTCCTTCATGACGGGATAAGCCGCTTTAATCTCTTCTGTGGACTTCAACTCGATGACTTCCTTACGTTTCATGTCTTTTCCCTCCTCAATAATTGAACATAGCCATTACCCATGGAGATGCGATCAGAACCATCGACCCAGCAATAATAATTCTAGTCAAACTTAAGGGGAGCTTCTTTCTCCCTTTGCCCTTATACCACCCGGAAAACTGCCAGCGATTTCTATAAAACACAAATAGAATTCCGTACACTCCGAGGACGCCAAGCCATTGATACTCTCTGGATAAAGGATGGACGTTATAGAAAGGAGCGAGCACAACCCAAACCAGCGCCCCTCCGAAAATAAATAGAAAAACGATGCGCACTAACTCTAACAAGACTCTCATATTATGAATACCTTTCTATCAAACTTACAGACTCATACCGATGTAGATCACCATCGCTGCTACAAAAAAACTGACCAGAAATAAACCTCTCTGCAAGCGCGTCCAGTTTTTCATCCAGCCCCACCGCTTTCGATCACGATCGAACCAAAAGTAATCAAGAGCAACAGCGATTGCAATCATAATCATAACTCCAACCGTTTCCACATGGACCCCTCCTTTTATTCCTTCACATTCACAAGGATCGTCCCAAACGCTTCACCATCGAGACTCGTTTCCAGTCTCCAATCACCGCTTTCAGGCAAGGACATATTCGACGGAAGAGACGCATCGGCGCCATTTACCGGCCCCGCGACTTCTGCAGTTTCCAGAACGGTGACGGTTTCACCTGTTTCCATATGTGTGCCTGATACTTTGAAGGGACCGTCCAATTCATCTTCACTTCCCCAAAAATGCCACATGTACTTTTGCACCTCACCTTCGATCCATGGGGCATCAATGAAGGCGACTTTACCAGGAATTCCTCTCATCGTGTAGGAGCCGGCTTCAAACTCCTCGGTTTTTGTGGTAACCGATGACTCTTCATTTCCTGCTTGCTGACATCCCGCACAAAGGATGAACAAAATGATCCAAACAATCTTTTTCATCAAACATCCTCCTTTCCATCTTCCCCCATCATATCAAAAAATGGGTATTATTTCCTTTTTTCAAGAATGAAGAAAAAGTATTTCGCCACAGCTTCTATAACTCTATTGGACTCACTACTATATTGATTTCAATACCAACGGTGTAATTCCTTTAAAAAGACAGCGACTTGCAGAAATGAACAACCTCTTATCATTTAATGTCGAAATAAATAATTACATTCCGCCGGATAAGGGTATGGGGATGTATGAAGGATAAAAATGAAAAGGGAGTGTCATTCCATGAGCTTTAAATTATATCAACATGCCCCGGACTTCAAACTGTCTTCTGTCCAGGGAGAAGAGTTCCATTTTTCCGAGGATCTAAAAGAAAACCATCATTGGTACTTATTCGTGTACTTCCGCGGTTCATGGTGCCCTGTCTGCATGAGCGAGCTGGACGAGTTCCAAAACACGTTGAGTTACTTCGAAGAACATGACATCAAATTCGCCGCAATTACTCACGAAAGCAAAGATAGTCTGGAAAAAATGGTAAGTGAACATGACTTCACCTTCCCTATTCTGATGGATGAAAATTTAGAGTTTCTATCCAACTACCATGTGCATTATCATGATGAGCATGCCCCTTATGAAGACCATGGGACCCATGGGGAACCAGCTTATTTTCTTACAGATGAGCAGGGACGTGTCCTTTATCAGCAAAGACAGACCAGTCCATTCGGCCGTCCGCATCCAGATGAAATCAGAAAGATCATCAAGTATATCCGCGAGAACTTGAAATAGTGACAAACGAGCTTCTGAACAGGAAGCTCGTTTTTTTATGGAAAAAACAGTCCCTTCTGAATCCGGCATTTGTTTCATATAAATCAGAAGGATGGAATCAAAGAGGGTGAACAATATGAACGATCGGATCAAGGATGCAATCAAACAACTGGAGGCTGAAATCCAAGGCCGCCAGACGGATGACGGGTGTTTTCATTTTTGTTTTGAAAACAGTCTGATGACCGATGCCAATATGATTCTTCTGCTTCAAACGTTCTCGAAAGAAAAGGAGCTCACCATACAGTTGTGTGAGCGGCTCTCTTCCCTTCAAAACGAAGAGGGATACTGGAAGCTTTATGAAGACGATGAAGGAAACCTTTCTGCAACCATCGAAGCAGTTTTCGCTCTTCTCTATGCTGGATATTATTCAAATGGTGACCTAGCGATTAGGAAAGCCAAGGCTTTTATCCGGAAGCATGGAGGGTTGAACCGCGCTCATTCTATGACCAAAATCACATT
This sequence comes from Halobacillus sp. HZG1, assembly GCF_035818575.1. NCBI lineage: Bacteria > Bacillati > Bacillota > Bacilli > Caryophanales > Bacillaceae > Halobacillus > Halobacillus sp. HZG1. Next base: position 93,138 of record NZ_JAYLVQ010000079.1, on the reverse strand, counting down.
GGCTATTCATGGGCAGTATCCATGGCCGAGTCTACTCCACTTGCCGGTTCACATCATTTTGCTTCCCGCATCTTCTCCTGTATCTTTTTATGATTTCAGTAGTTACGCACGTGTGCACATGGCACCTGTTCTGCTCTTATCCGATCAACCTTTTGTACTAAAAAATAAACAGATTCCCGATATGAGTGACTGCTTTTTCAGAGAGGAGGAAGATTTGCTTCCAGAGGCAAGCCGGTCCTTGTTAACGAGTGTGCAGAGTGAGGTTAAAACGTTGACCGGACTTCCTCATCGACTCTATCTGCTCTCAAGGCAGCGCCTTCTTACCTACATGCTGCAGCGCATCGAGTCAGATGGAACACTCTATAGTTATTTCTCTTCCACTTTTTATATGATCTATGCTCTGGTGAGTTGCGGGTATCAAAAACATGACCCCCTCATCAAAAAAGCCATCCAGGGCCTCATGCAGCATGCCTGCCTGACAGAACGCGGCGTCCATATCCAAAATTCGCCTTCTGATATATGGGATACGGCGCTGATCAGTCATGCCCTTCAGGCGCATCCGGCATCAGGTATCCCTTTACACAAATCCGAACAGTTTCTTTTAAAACATCAACAAACCAAATTCGGAGACTGGATGGTAGCTGTCAACCATACCGAACCAGGGGGATGGGGTTTTTCCAAAAGCAATACCATCCATCCGGATGTCGATGACTCCACAGCTGCATTGCGGACGCTTCGCAAAGATCCCTCTCTCCAGAGCCATTACACGAGAGGCTTAAAGTGGGTACTCGCGATGCAAAATGATGACGGTGGATGGCCGGCGTTCGAGAAAGGAAAGACCAATTCTCTCATGAAATTCGTTCCTATAGACGGGGCCGAGTCGGCAAGCATCGACCCTTCCACAGCGGACTTAACGGGTCGGACACTCGAGTTCCTAGGTGAAAATGCTCATTTCCCTCTCACCGATCCCCGCATTCAGAAAGCGTTGAACTGGCTGCGATCACATCAAGAAGGGGATGGATCATGGTATGGCCGTTGGGGAGTCACCTACATCTATGGGACCTGGGCCGCTATTACTGGGATGCGTGCCGTAGGAGTAAGCAAGGATGACCGTTCCATCAGAAGAGGGGTCCAATTTTTGGAGAACATTCAGAACGATGACGGTGGATGGGGAGAATCGTGTAAAAGTGACCAGGAGAAGATTTACATTCCTTTAGGAGAGAGCACTCTTCCACAAACTTCCTGGGCTCTGGAAGCCTTGATGGCTGTGCAAGAAAGACGGACGCCGGTCATTGAGAAAGGTATCTCATGTGTGCTGCGAAAACTGGAAGAGAAGGACTGGACGTATGAATACCCAACAGGGGCAGGTCTCCCCGGGAACTTTTACATCTACTATCACAGCTACAACTATATTTGGCCGCTCCTTGTGCTAAAGAAATACTTATCACTCAGCCCGTAGAAAATACGCAAGTTAGCTCATATACCAAAAGCCACAGGGGCGAATACACAAACCTTCGCCTCTTTTCCCAGCGATTGGATACTTAAATGAGAGGTTTGTACATATACATCTTTAAATGAGACTACCTGTGAAGGGAGCAGAAAAAATGAATTCTCAAAACGTGTCTATGAATTCCGCCATCGATCCATACGTGTACCAGACACTCTTGTCCATCCAGGGCTCACCTGTCGTCGTCCAGACGACGCAAGGATCTGTACGCGGCGGGTTGAAGACGGTCATGCCGGATCATATCGTCGTCGAGGTGAGCGGAACCCCATTTTTCGTGAGGACCCAGCAGATCGTCTGGGTGTTTCCTGATCAACGCTACAAATAAAAGGAGGATGTTATGTTTAAGCGACTCGACCGGATGCAGATTGCTCTGACCATTCCTGAACACGGCGACGCGAATGCGGCGGCTGCTGTTCAGGAACTTTTAGGCGGAAAGTTCGGCGAAATGTCTACATTGAATAACTACATGTTCCAGTCCTTCGCTTTTCGCCAGAAGAAAAAGCACCGTCCATTCTATGATCTCGTTGCAAGTATCACAGCGGAAGAATTCGGACATGTGGAACTCGTGAACAATTCGATCAACCTTCTCACTCGCGGCGTGACTTTTACCGGTGATCCCGATATCGCTCCCCTGCAAAATGGGTTGAACAAAAGAAACACCTATCAATTCATCGCCACCGCACAAACGGCCCTCCCAGGCGATTCGATGGGACGAGCCTGGACGGGGGACAACGTATTTTCCAGTGGCAACCTGGTGCTGGACCTTTTACACAACTTCTTCCTCGAACTCGGTGCACGGACCCATAAGATGCGTGTCTATGAAATGACCGATCATCCGACCGCCCGTGAAATGATCGGCTACTTACTTGTCCGCGGGGGTACGCATGCCCTTGCTTATGCGAAAGCATTAGAGATCGCAACAGGTGTCGATGTAAAAAAAATGCTCCCTGTGCCTGACCTCGACAACTCGAAGTTCGATTATGCCCGCCCCTACCTTGATCAGGGACTGGATAATATTCTCTACACGTGGAGCGACTATGATTACGAGGAGATCAGGAAGATATGGAAAGGGACGAACCCGGAGAACGGACAGCCCCTTCAGGTCATCCAAGGTACGCCAAAAGGAGCACCGATTCCTGACCTCGATGACCTTCCTGAAGAATTCGCCCCTGGCATCGACCGGGATGATTATGAACGGATTGCCAAGAAACTGATGGAAAATATGTAAAAAAAAGAGCGTGATCCTCTATAGGAGGTCACGCTCTCATTTGTTCTATTTCCTCCTGTTCTTCTTCCCCAGGCGTTTTTTCCAATTTATATACCAGCACCCCGCCGATCAACAAAGCGATGCCTGCAAGTTTCGTCACAGAAAGAGGCGAAGCATCAAAGCCGAACCATCCTCCCGTATTGATGACAAAAGCGATTACGATCTGCGATATGAGGGCGATGGAAATCGCATAGGCCGGACCGATCAGTGTTACGCCACGCATGAGGCAGAACACGATTCCCACTCCGAAAACACCACTGAACAGAAAGATTTTGTTCACATCACCGAAATCAAACAAGCTCCTCTCTTCCATGGCATAGAAGACGGGTAAAGAACAAACAAGCCCTAAACCGAGCACGAGCGATGTCGTCGCCCACGCTCCTGTTTTCTCACTGACACGTGCATTGAACACGTTCTGCATACTTATCAAAATCCCGGCTACGACTGAAAATATGACACCGAGCATGGGATCCCTCCTTACTCATAAATGTTTCCGTTCGCAAGCTCCCGGAGTTTTTCTAAATCTTTAATCTTAATTGAGCCCTTCGCTCGTTCAATAATCCCATCAGAACCCATTTTCTTCAGCACCCGGTTCAGATGGCGGTAACTCGTCCCCACCCATTCGGCGAGCTCTGTAAGATTCGCCGTCCGCATCTCCTGATGAAAAAGTGTCCCTTCCCCATCTGAAGAGATGGATAGGAAATAACTGGCCAGCCGCACTTCGACAGGATAGAGCATATGCAGGCTCGACGCCTGGGATTCGGAATAAAACTTGTGCGCCACCGTCTCCAGTAAAAAACGAATGAATGGCGGATGGTTCCTTTCGAGATCCTTCAAATCCTCAAAGGATGCAGCAAGCATCACCCCATCAGAGACCGCCTCGACAGAATTGATCACAGAGTTCCCTTTGACATATTCCACATCTCCGATAACCCCGAGTGGCCGTTTGAAACGGTTGATCAAAGACTTCCCTTCCGGTGTAAGGGTGAAAATTTTGATCTTCCCCTCCACGAGAAGGTACATGTCATGCAACGTTTCCCCAGGTGCGAAAAGAACGTCCCCTTTTGAGAAAGTGTACATGCTCATTTTCGGAATAAATTCTTCAGGGAAAATCCGTTCCAGCTCGTACCTCTCGATATAAGGATGCGGATTGATTTTTTTGTTTTCTTTCATAAAAAATGAGCTCCTTTTACAGTTGGAAAAGGATGACACCCACGAGCATCATAGCGATTCCGATTCCCTGCCTTTTCGTCACAGGAATTTTGTTCTCACCGAACCAGCCTTTGGATTCGATGACAAAAGCTGTACCGATTTGTGCCACGAGTAAAATGGCGATGGCACTTGCCGGGCCGATCATTTTAATGGCCGTCAATTCTGCAAAAACGACGACAACTCCGAACGTCCCTCCGATCAGATAAAGGAAGGGCACTCGTTTAAAGCTTTTCCCTTTTCCGTCTCTGACATAAAAATAAACGAGAATGGATATCGTGAAAGCGACCAGATGGACCATCGAAGTGGTATGCCAGCCGCCTATGGAGTCACTCATCCTCGCGTTGAAGATGCCCTGCATCGTGATGCACAAGCCTCCGAGTAGTGAAAATAAAGCACCTTTCATCGTTCATCCTCCTGTTCTGAAATCCATTTAAAAGGATGACGGCGATTTCGGAAAGGACATATGTCCTAAAGACTTAAATTTATCACATATTCATCAAAGTGGCAGATGTGTAGAAGACTCAATTTCAATGTTTTTTTGGGGTAGGTTTGCCGTATTGAGCGTAAGGGGTGGCTGGAAAGCGAGTCATTCCCCGCAGCCCCTACCCACTCAACAACAATCTCGAAACTACCCCTTCACGAAAAGCAGCCTTTAGTGAAGGGGATCTATTCATAAGAAAAAGACGCTTTAGGAGGAAGCGTCTTTTTCTTTCATGAGCTGTTCACTTTTTTGTACACGCTGCTCCAACGTTTTCTTGAGCTGTTCCTTGTACTTTTCTTCTACGAGAATGTAGAGGAAATCTCCGGCTTTGATTTCTGTTTCACCGTATGGAGTAATGACTTCATTGTTACGGATGATGGCACTGATGTTGGCGCGGTTCGGGAAGCTGACTTCATGGAGTTTCTTGCCGACAACCGCTGATTCGGCATTGGTCTGGTATTGAATCATTTCTGCCTTGGCTTTCCCCATGGATATCAATTCAATGCTGTGGTGAGGGATGTCTTTTTTCGGCCCCACCAGGTTCATCTTTTTCGCCACAAGCGAAATTGTAGATCCTTGTACGAGTGCTGAGGTCAGCACAACGAAGAAGACGAGATTGAATAAAGCCTGGCTGTTCTGAAGTCCCTCCACGATCGGAAAGGTGGCGAGTACGATCGGTACAGCCCCTCGCAGGCCTGCCCAGGAGATGAACAGTTTTTCTTTTGTTGAATAGTTCATCTTGAACAGCGATAAGAAAACAGCGATCGGTCTTGCGATCAAAATAAGTACGATCGATAGCAATATGCCGTTGACGATAATACCAGGTGTGAACAATTCACTCGGGAATACATAAAGACCGAGGATGACGAACATCAGAATCTGCGCCATCCAGGCAAATCCTTCATTGAACTGGAAGATCGAATAGCGGTACGTCAGTTCACTATTTCCGATGACCAATGCGGCTACGTAAACCCCCAGGAAGCCACTACCTCCACTGAAAGCGGTGATGCTGTAAGTCGCGAGAGCGAATGCTACAGAAAAAATCGGATAGAGGGCACTGGAGTCCAGTTTGATGCGGTTAATGGACAAAGATGCAAATTTTCCTAACGCTAGACCAATGATCAGGCCAAGCCCCATCTGCAAAAAGAACGTCGGGATCAGCATCCAGAACGATGATTGCTCTGAAGTGATCAATTCAATAAGAGATAATGTCAAGAAGACGGCCATCGGATCGTTCGTTCCGGACTCCGCTTCTAACGTGGCCCCCATTTTCGCCTTGATGTTTCTTTCTTTCAATGCTGCAAAAACGGCCGCTGCGTCGGTGGAGCCAACGATGGCACCGAATAAGAACGATTCCAGCCAACTCAGTTCGAACAGGAAATAGGCGGCAAGTCCGACAATAAGAGAGGTGATCAACACTCCAATGGTAGCAAGTGACAGCGAAGGGACAGCAACAGAACGCACAGTTCCCCACTTCGTATGTAGACCACCTTCGAACAGAATAATGACGAGGGCAAATACACCGATAACTTGAGCCGTCCCGGCATCACTGAAATAAACGATTCCGAGTCCCTCACTGCCGAAAGCCATGCCGACCATAATGAAAAGGATCAATGCCGGGATACCCCACCGGCTGGAAAATTTGGCTACAAGCACGCCGCTGAATAATAATAATGCCGTTAATAATAAAAATGAATCCGTCCCAAAAGCGTCAAAAAACATGTAGGTTTCGATTCTCCTTATGCACTCAATTTGGTTTGAATGTTTTGGATTTAAGTTATAAAAAAGTAGGTAGAGCGTGGATCAATTCGTTAAGAAGTAGGATAGGAAGCTTTTAATGTATATCCATCATTATCCTATATCCATGGTATGAAATCAAAGATATCACCTTGTTCCTTTCAGCCATTTGTGTATCCAGACAGCCGCCTGAGCCCCTTCGCCCATGGCTGTTGTGACAAATTGTGTGTGATCCACCACATCCCCCGCTGCCCATATGCCATCAATATTCGTCATTTTCGTTCTAGGATTTACAATGAGGTGGCCTTTATCGGTGGCTTCCGCTCCAATTTTAACCGCTAAATCCGATTGAACTCGATTCCTTCCGAAAGCAAGGAAAGCTTTATCCATATCCCAGCGATGATTGCCAGCTGTTTCAATGGCTTCCAGTAATCCTCCGTTGTGAACGAACCTGTCCACTTCCGTTTGCTGGACAAGGATTCGCCGGTCTCTCAACTTCCCCTGCATTTCAAGCGATACAGGGGCACCGCCATGGTTGAAGAAGATAATCTCTTCGCTCCAGTCTTTAAGCGCTATCGCAAGCTCCGCTCCCGTTTCTCCACTTCCAATGACAGCCGTCTTCTGGCCGATGATTTCGTACCCATCACAGTCAGGACAAACATAAATAGATAAACCTAAGCATTCTTTCATACCAGGTATGGAAGGGAAATTTTCTTCAATCCCTGTAGCGAACAAGACGGTCTGAGTGTCTATGGATCTCCCTTCAGCCGTTTCAATGATGAAGTTCGAATGCACATCGACGACTTTACTTTCCAGCGTTTCCACCCCGAAGGACCTCGCTTGTTTAACACCCGCATGACGGAGATCCGGACCACTCACGCCATCAGGAAACCCGATGATATTATTATACTTCCGGCACAGATTCGACCGTCCTTTACCACTATCGATGAGCAAAACCCTGTGCTGATATCTTCCGAGCATGATTCCTGCTTGCAAACCCGCAATCCCTCCACCGATGATGACGCAATCATAAGACAAACCTACCCACTCCTTTCTCAACTCTTCCTACTTTTCCCCTATCGTTTCCCCTCATTCCCCTTTATAATATAGAAGGACGAATCTAACGATAGAAAAGGTGTTAACGAAAATGAGCTTACTCACAGTGAAAAACTTGAGCCACGGCTTCGGTGATCGCGCGATCTTCGATGACGTGTCTTTTCGTTTGTTAAAAGGAGAACACATCGGCTTGATCGGAGCGAATGGTGAAGGCAAGTCGACGTTCATGAATATCATTACAGGAAAACTCGAGCCGGATGCCGGAAAGGTCACGTGGGCGAAGCGGATCCGTATCGGTTACCTCGACCAGCATGCCGATTTGAAACAAGGCATGACGATCCGCGATGTTCTGCGGACGGCGTTCCAATACTTGTTCGACATGGAACAGGAAATGAACGACCTTTTTGCCAAGATGGGCGAAGTGGAACCGGATGAACTTCAGGACTTGCTGGAAGAGACAGGCGTGCTTCAGGATATGCTGACGAACAATGATTTCTACACGATTGATGCCAAAGTGGAGGAAGTAGCAAATGGACTTGGCCTTAACGAAATCGGCCTTGACCGTGATGTGCATGATCTCAGTGGCGGTCAGCGTACGAAAGTACTGCTTGCGAAGCTGTTGCTGGAGAAACCGGAGATTCTGCTTCTCGATGAGCCGACAAACTACCTTGATGTTGAACATATCGAATGGCTGCGGACGTACCTTCAGGAATATGAGAATGCCTTCATCCTCATTTCCCACGACATCCCGTTCCTGAACAGTGTCGTCAATTTGATCTATCATATGGAAAACCAGGAGCTGACCCGCTACCCTGGCGACTATGACGAATTCCTCCGTGTTTATGATATGAAGAAACAACAGTTGGAAGCCGCTTATAAAAAGCAGCAGAAAGAAATTGCCAACCTGAAGGATTTCGTCGCTCGAAATAAAGCGAATGCGGCGACAAGTAAAATGGCAATGAGCCGTCAGAAGAAGCTCGATAAGATGGACGTCATCGAACTCGATGCTGAAAAGCCGAAACCGCAATTCAACTTCAAGCAGGCCCGGACTCCAGGGAAGTATTTGTTTGAAACAAAAGACCTCGTGATCGGTTATGATGAGCCGCTGTCCAGGCCTCTTAACCTTTCGATGGAACGGGGACAGAAAATCGCCTTGTCAGGGGCGAACGGCATCGGTAAAACGACCTTACTGAAAAGTATACTCGGTGAGATTCAGCCCGTTTCAGGCTCCGTTGAGCTTGGCGAGCATCTGCACATCGGTTACTTTGAACAAGAGTTGAAAGAGATTGGAGACAACACTTGTATCGAAGAAGTATGGGAAGAGTTCCGTCACTTCACCCAATACGAGGTGCGTGCGGCCCTTGCGAAATGCGGACTGACCCGTAAACATATCGAGAGTAAAGTCCAAGTATTGAGCGGTGGCGAAAAAGCGAAGGTCCGCCTCTGCAAGTTGATCAACAAAGAAACAAACCTGCTCGTACTCGATGAGCCGACGAACCACCTGGATGTGGATGCTAAGGCTGAACTGAAGCGTGCGTTAAAAGAATACAAGGGAAGTGTCCTGCTTATCTCCCACGAACCTGAATTTTATGAAGATATCGTCACGGATGTATGGAACTGCGAAGATTGGACGACGAAAGTCTTTTAAAAATCGGAATTCCTCCATGCCGGGACTCGGTTTTCTTTCCAAATTTTTTTGATTGACCTATAAAATCATCGCTAATAAAATGTGGTCACGAATTAGAGAAATTTTCTACTCGTGACCACTTTTTTTATGGAAAGGAGGCATTTGTCATGCTTTATCGTGCCACGGTTTACCTTGTCGGGATGTTCATCAATTTCTTCGGAGTCGCCCTTCTCATCAACGCGACGCTCGGGGCCGGTTTCTGGACCTCGTTTTTCATCGGAGTGTCCGATCACTTCGGTTATACGGTCGGATTTTGGTACGGAGCTTTTCAACTGATCATCATCTTCATCAATGCCAAATTGATGAACTCATTACCTGAATCGAGGGCGGTCGTGCCTGTGTTCCTTGAAAGTTTGATTTTGGACTTTTGGCTGGAAGTTGTGTTTGCTCCGGTCAACTTGTCCGCCGCCCCATTCGCCTTGCAGGTCGTTACCCTACTTCTTGGAGTCGGATTCATCGGATTGGGAGTCGCAATCTACATCCTGCCTCAATTCCCTAGAGCTCCGGTCGATCAATTGTTCCTTGCAGTAAGTGCCAGATTTCAGTTGAGTCTTCAGACAGGGCAAACGGTGGTAGCGGTGATCATGACAAGCCTTGCCTTAGCCATTGGTGGCCCGGTCGGACTCGGCACCCTTGCACCGATGCTCTTTCTTGGCCCGGTTATTCAATTTTTCTATACAAGAGCTTATCCGTTCTATTACCGCTTACACCCTGGCGGAGAAGCTGCCTACCAGGAAGCAGTCTAAAGCATAAACCATGAATCTATTCCCTCCTCTGTGGTATATTACTTTTGTAATTTAAAGGAGGAGGGAAAGAAAGATGAGTGACAAAGAAACGAAAAAGCAGGAAATTTTAGAAGCCGCCAAATTCAGGCATGCAACCAAGCAATTCAACCCGGATAAAACCATTCCTGAAGATGACTTTAACTTCATCCTTGAAGTCGGCCGGTTATCACCGAGCTCGTTCGGATTTGAGCCGTGGCGCTTTGTCGTCGTTCAGAATCCTGAACTGCGACAAAAGATCAAAGATACGGCCTGGGGAGCGTATGGCAAACTGCCAGATGCCAGTCACTTCGTCATTTTCCTCGCAAGGACGAGGAAAGATACCCAGTATGATTCCGAATACTTGCAGGACCACTTCAAGAACGTTAAACAGATCCCCGATGATAACCTGAAAAAATATTTGAGCCGGATCGAAGAATTCCAAAAAGAAGACTTCAAACTGCTGGAAGGCGATCGTCCACTTTATGACTGGGCTGGTAAGCAAACGTATATTGCTCTATCCAACATGATGACAGCGGCAGCTGAAATCGGTATCGACTCCTGTCCGATTGAAGGATTTAATATGGAGAAAATGAATGAACTCCTGGAAACCGAAGGTCTACTCGAGGACGGAAGCTTCGGTATTTCCGTCATGTGTGCGTTCGGGTACCGCTCTCAGGAGCAGCCTGAAAAATCACGTCGTTCTTTCGAAGATGTCGTGAAGTGGGTGTAAAAGATAAAAAGGAACTTCCTCTTGGGAAGTTCCTTTTCTTATCAGTAGAAAATCAGAAATCCACTAAAAATGGCTGGCGGCTTTCATCTAAACAAAATTCAATCCTCTCCCAAAAGTTTCCCCATGTCACCATCTTCCGTGCTATATCAAGGGGGAAGAAACCGACTTCCAAAGCTTCATCTGTCGTTCTTAACGTTCCTCCGACCGCTTTTCCTAAGAAAAGGGTGTTACAAATCGATCGATCGACGTTTTGGAACACCCCGCAAAACTTTGTAAGCTCCACTTCCAATCCGCACTCTTCTTTCGTTTCTCTGATGGCCGCTTCTTTTAAGGACTCCCCTTCCTCCACTTGACCTCCAGGCATCTCCCAGCCACGCTTCGGCCCTTTAATTAGAAGTACTTCATTTTCTTCATTCGTTATAATAGTCGCTGCTGATACGATGTGTTTCGGTGGTATCATGATGCGTCCTCCTGTTTTTTTGAAAAATCTTCAGAATCACTTCCTTACGCGGGAAGTCGATACGATTCAATTGTTCTACGTATGTAGCCATTGGATAAGGCACATGACGCTTGATGTATCGCACATCTCTGCCATCGACTTCAATGATGGCATAACGCGCAAAAGGTTCATTGTTACATCCCAAAGCGCCGGGATTGAAGAATACTTGCTCGTTCATGGAAAAATGATGACCATCATGGTCATGACCGAAGCATACAATCTCTTCTCTTTCCAATTCCTCCAACTGTGAAAAGTTTTCTCCATTCGGTGGGCCGATCTGGTCAAAGGGATCTTCACTAATCGGCAGAAGACTCGCTTTCGTGTCCATCGGATAGTGTGTGAACTGAAACGTACGTGCTTCTACCTCTTTCACAATCTTTCTTGGCAGCGTTTCCATCCACTTGGCATATCTCTTGTACAAACGATCGGCGATCCACTGATGATGCTCCTTCACATCAGCCCTGCTTTCAGGATAAGGGTCATCATTCATCAGGGCAAGTACAGCTTCATCATGATTCCCTCTGACAATAATCGTGTCCTTTAATGCGTATAACCTTTCGCACACTTGATTGGAAAATGGACCGATCCCAATCAGATCACCTGTACAAACCGTAAAATCTACATGCTGATTTTTGAGATCACGAAGGGCAGCTTGTAGGGCATGGATATTCCCGTGAACATCTGTCATGACAGCAAACCGTTTCATCCTCCAGCCTCCTTCCTAAATTCACAGCTATATGCAAACATGGGTCCAGGCTTACCTTTTCTCATTTTCATAGAATAAATGATCCCTCTTTAATGAAAAGAGGTGATAGATGTGTTTGTTACAGGAGACCGCATTGAAGTCTTCGTCCAACTCAGTTCCGACAATGCTGCACTCACCCTCAACAATAATTTCCTATTTCGGGGCGATGATAAAGATCAGTCCCCCCATCTGACAGATAGGAGTACCATTAATATTAGAAAGTTCAATGGATCACCCTGACCGTTCGGTTTCCCTTCATTCTATGCCTGGTTTGCCTTTAGGATTCATATTTAGAAAGGAACACTTCCAACGTCTTATTGTATAAATCAGGCTGTTCTGAATGAACCAAGTGCGAAGCGAACGGAAGAACGGCTGCATGCAGGAATTCTGATTGTTCTTTGTAAAAAGTCACACCTTTGAGCTCGTGTTCCAACCCCTCCCCGATCAAATATAGGACAGGCATGGTGAGCGCCTGTATGGAGTGGACTTCATCAAAAGGATACCAGTCTTCGTCCTTTCCCATATGAATAAACCTCTGCCAGCCTTTTCCATGAAGGGAGTCAAAGTAAGCGCAGGTTTCTTCATCTTTTAAAAGATTCATACGGAACTTGGATTCTTCTTCATTCATAATCTTCCAATTGTCCGGTTTAAGCGGAGTCACTCCTGAGATAGTCAGGGTCCGAACAAATCCAGGATAACTTTTGGCTAAAAACAGCGCTGCCAAGGCTCCGAATGAACAACCAACGATATGAGCGCTTTTAATTTCCTTGGCACGGAACGTTTCTGCCAGATCGTCAGCCGCCTGATTAAAATAATCATCCAAATCATCAGAAGAAGATTTCCCATGCCCTCTTAAATCAGGCGAAATCACCTGGTATTCGGAGGAAAAATACTCGCGCTGCTTCTCAAAATCCGTCTCTCCTGTTTGTAAGCCGGTGTGCAGAAAAACGAGGGGCTCCCCGTCCCCTGCCACCTCTGTATGTAAAATCATCGTTCCCCTCCTAGCATTTGCAGATCATCAATAGATTGCCATCAGGATCCTTGAAATTGAAAAAGTGTCCGAATTGAATATCAGAGACCACATCGATGCCTTTTCCCTTCATATACGAGTAAGCTTCCTCAATGTCTTCTGTATTAAAATGAAAGGCAGGCGTTCCATATACCACTTCTTCTGAATAAATCTTACTATCCAGCACAACTCCTGCATGTTTCATTGGTAAAACATAAAGGTGACCGCCTGGGAAATCATCTTCCGCCGGCACACCAAGCAGATCACAATACCAGTCGCGGGCTTTCTCAATGTCTTTGACCGGGACAAAAATGGCTCCTACTTCGTTTTGAATCGGGCTTTTCATTGGAAACGTCCTCCTCTTATGTTTATCGACCTAAAAAACCGCCGTCCGAATGGATGACCTGTCCAGTCACCCAAGAAGCATCCGGGCTCACAAGGAAACGAATCAGCTTGGCAGCATCGTCTGCCTTTCCCAAGCGCCCTTTAGGGAATAATGGCAGAAGGCCTTCCTTCGTCTCCTGATCCATCCAGCCGGTATCAGTCGGGCCGGGGTCGACAGCATTCACGTTGATTCCTATGGGGGCAAGTCCTGTGGCTAAAGGTGGAGTGATCGCCTTCAACGCCCCTTTAGTCGCAATATAAGCCAGGTTATTCGGATCCGGCCCTCCGGATACTAAAAAGACGATGCTTCCTTCTTCTTCCGTTTGGAACGTTTTCTCAAATAAATTCGCGAAGGCCTGAGTTAACAAAACCGGGCCTTTATTATTGATTTCATAGTGATGATCCAGAAGCTCTGAAGTCAAATCCTTATAGTTCGTATTCACACTGAATGTAGCATTATGGACGAGGATCGAAGGTACTCCAATTTCTTCAACTGCCTTTTCTAATAATTTCTTTGGCAGATCTTCATCCCTCAAATCCGCTTCCATATGAGCGGCTCGAACCCCTATTTCATTCAGCTGTGCCGCAAGATTTTCCGGCCAATGTTTTTCTACTCCTTCTCCATGGGATTCATCATAAGGGCAGTAATGAGTGAAAAAGAGGTCCGCCCCTGCTTCGGCGAGTCTATAACACGTACTTGTCCCAATCCCACGTTCACGACTTACGCCTGTGACAATGGCGACTTTTCCTTTTAACGGCTGACTTTTCTTTTCATTTTTCATTCCATATGAACCTCCAAAACCTTTAAAACCATTTTTCGCATCATTCAAAATTGTTGACTATGGAATCGATTCAGTTCTCCTGCAGTCTCTTCCACTTTTTCAAGACATCAGCTTCTTGATCCCTAGTTATGCCTGCACCTCTTTCCCCATTCGATCGGTGCTGGTCCCAGTGATACGTGTCCAGAATGGTTTCTTTTAACGGCCGGAACTTCAATCCACACTGAATCGCCTTTGACGCATCCTGACTGAAATCTTTTTCAGTCGGAATCCAGACGGGAAGGTCCTTCCAGGGCTGAATACCTTCCTCCGTCAAAAAAGGTGCAGGTATCCAAGTAAAGGTCACCGCTTCATTCAATGTGGAAGCACACGTGTCTAAAAACTTCTGTATAGTGAGCTTGTTTTCAGGACCGTTGGCATTGAAAATACCTGTGTGTTCTGTTGCAGACAGATGGACAACCCACTCTGCCAAATCCCTGGCATCAATGAACTGAATCTGTTGATCCTTCCGGCCAGGAGCGAGCACTTCCCCTCCCTCAGAGACTCTTGAAGGCCAGTATGTAAAGCGATCGGTCGGATCATGAGGACCTACAATCAACCCCGGTCGGATGATGATGCTCTTATCTTCCATCCTGGTTTGGACTTCCTGCTCACAATGAGCCTTTAAAGGTCCATATAAGGATGGATCAAACGTTTCTTTTCGTTCCGCCTGTTCCAATTCCTCTTTCGTCAAGATCATCCGTTCTGCTGTTTCCTCCAGGTCAGGAACATCCGTAATATCCGGATACACCGAAATAGTCGATATGAACACATACTTCTTTGTCAATCCGGAGAGAACGTCCAGACTCCTGGATACCGTAGACGGTTTGTACCCACACGTATCGATAACCGCATCCCAATTTTGGTCAGCCAGTTTTTCCAGGTCCTCAAGGTTCTCCCGATCCCCGTAAATATTTGTCACCTCTTCAAATAATCCAGGGTTGGTCTTCCCTCTATGAAATATCGTCACCTCATGACCATCGCTTAAAGCTGATTCAACGATGTGCCTCCCCAGAAATTTCGTCCCGCCGATGATAAGCAGCTTCATATACCATCCACTCCTTGTTTCTTTTTTGTCAGCCATTGATTTAAAAAGGGCTGATCTTCAGGAAAAGAGAGCGCGAATTCGATCAAATCATCTTGCGAAACCCAGCGAACCTCATGAATCAGATGGTCAGGATCCTGGATTTGCATTCTTCCACCCGTCACGGTGCAGGAAAAGTATTCGACATGGATATCCGTCTTTCCAATAGCTCCTCTTTTCGTTTGCAAACGTTCCGTCACACAAATGATGTAACCCGTTTCTTCTAAAGTTTCTCTCTCGCAGCATTGTTCAAAGCTCTCTCCATGAACCAGACCTCCTGATGGAACGGTCCATGTTTTCTTTTCTTCCGGATTGCCCTGGAGAACCATCAAAAGTTCATGCTGTTCGTTGATACAGACAGCTGCTGCTCCCCGCCACTCAGCCATCACTTAACACACTGAATAGCAGAGAATCACGGCGCCCTTCTTTCATTTTCAAATGGCCCCGCAAACGTCCTTCCATCTCCATGCCGCACTTTTCCAACACCCGTATCGAACCTTTGTTATCAGGGTGACAAGTCGCCTGAATACGCGCTAAATGAAACGACTGGAAACCTTCACGGATCAATATTTGCGCTACTTCTGTCCCTATGCCCTGGCCCCATTCATCCGGATGTAGGATGTAAGCCATTTCGCCAGTCTGATGAAAAGCATCCAAAATCGTCAGTTCCGCAACTCCAATGAGGTTTTCATCCCCCTCATGCAGGATGGCCCACGCGTGTTTACGAGGTTCCGGCTGCCTGATTTCGTGGACTAAGTGCTGGACATAGTCCTGGGTATCCTTTTCCGTATTCGGCCCCCATGGCTGGTATTGAGAGACCTCTGCTTTCGAAGCATAGGTATGGATCTTCTTCCAATCTTCCTGTTTGAGCTCACGGAACATCAACATGCAGGCTCACCTTCCTTTTCCCATATTCCATGATCTGACCTTGATGGATGGTAAAAAGATGATGGAATGGTTGTTTTTCATTCAAAACAGTATGTAGATAATACGAAACCATCGGGCTGACCCCGTAATTGTCTTCGGAAAGGACCCAGGAAATGTCTTTCCATGCCAGAATACCCTCATCCATCTCCACTGGCTTTGAGTAGACATCATCATCGATGCGAACGACAAACGCCTCCATCCCGCCTGTTCTCCCCCCATCTATTGCCCAGGAAATGGTCCCTTTATATTCGAATAGATGCGCTTCGAGAAAAAGTTCCGTTTCCTCTGCGACTTCACGCTGCATACTAGACAGCGTGGTCTCTCCTTCTTCTATTTTTCCTCCGACACCGTTCCACAACCCTTGGACGGGAGGTGCGTTTCTGTTCAACAGCAGCAATTTTTCGTCCCGCTGGATAAAACAGATGGTATATCCGATTTCCATATTTCTCTCTCCTCAACGATAGGACTTGAATCGGTCTTCCTGGTAGAGACCGGGTACATAGGCTTCCAATAGATTTCCATCCAAATCCCTGAACTTGAAATGCCCTTCACTTCCGCCTTCTAAGACAACGACACTACGATTCACTAGGGTTTTCCTGCAAGCTTCCACGCTGGTAGGAGAGATGCTGAAAACAGGGTGGGTCCCCTCCAGGTTGTCCGGAAGCTCGGTGTGCGTAGACTTTTCGATCAAACAAACCGGGACGCCTCCCTCATGCTCGAGAACCACTGTTTTTCCGTAATCCTTCAACACCCGTAAACCTAGGATCTCTTCATACCACTCCACAGCTTTTTTAATTTCCTTCACTCTCACATTGATTTGATAGACTCCTGTAAAAAGGCTCACGGTCTTTCCTTCCTTTCCCCTATGATCCTTACGATGTTTTTACGATCCCGTTCCTTCATCATATAAAGGGTATTGGTATGATTTTTTTCCTAACATAAAAGAATACTTAGGGTGACAGATAAGATATCAGACGTTAAAGATTCCCTGCCTGCGCCCCACATGACCTGCTTGGACTTTGCGGATGTTCTTTTTATCAGCAATGACGATGCTTAGCCTTGTTTCTTCTCTTCAAAAATTTCCATCTCATGGATGATGACCTTGTCAGTAATCGTTGCAGAAAGCGATGAACACGAGGATAGAAAAACAGCAAGAAACAAAAAATAGGACCTCACGACTCCTCTACCCTTGATAACATGGATACATGATATCTTCTACATTTTTACAATAAAATCCTTTATTCCATAAGAAAAAGCACAATCCGACAAAGGATTGTGCTACTCCGATCTATTTGACTGGAATCCATATTTCCGAGTAATAGTCTTCCTTGTTCGGATTGCCATCGTGATAGACTTCAAGCTCCGGGCCACCGGCATTTTCATAGCCGCTGGATGGAAACCATTCGGAATAGATCTTCTTCCACGTTTCCTGCATGGCATGTGGCATAGCGCCATGCACACCGAAAACCGCCCATTTTGCTTTTGGAACATGCAAAGACTCTAAACCTTGGACCTCTCCCCCTTCATGGGAAGTAGCAATCCAGTAGTCAATGTGGTTCTCTTTTACAGCCGTTTTGTCGACACAGATTCCCAGAAGTCCTTTTACAGGTCCATTGTTCTCTTTCAACAATTTCTGATCGGTGCCATCTCCATTGACTTTCCCCCACATCTGCGGGATGCCTTTCAAATTCTCGCCGTTCACACAGGAAAACTCTTCTTTCATACCAACCACATGAAACGCTTCTTTTTCCACCACTTCATACTCCATCGGATCAGCTCCTTTTAAATTCACCTGGATAACCAGGCGGTTGTATGCGGTCATCTTCCCCCTGTAACTCCGTGCTTCTCGAGGTGATATGCCGTGCTGCTTCCGGAAGGCCCGGGAAAAAGACTCGGGAGTTTCATAGTCATACTTGTAAGCGACATCGACGATTTTCCGATCCCCTTTTCTCAGTTCCTGTGCTGCGAGTGTCAGCCTCCGTCTTCGCAGATATTCTGCAACTGTCGTATCGGTCAGAAGGCTGAAGATGCGCTGGAAGTGATAGGGGGAGGTATAGGCTACCTTTGCGACTTCATCCATGGAGAAATTCTCCAATAAGTGCTGTTCCATGAAGTCGATAGCTTTCTGCATCGATTGAATCCAACTCATGGCTTTCCCTCCCTATGTCTCATTCTATCCATACTTTATCATGAAAACCTGACAGCAAGTGCTTACTGCTGTCAGGTTTAATAAAAAAGACTATTATCAAGGGAAACTTCATATTCAAAAGTCCATGGATATTTTTAGAAAAGAAAAGCCTTTATGACGGAAATATGTGGTTATCCGTGACGAGAATAAGGGTACTAAACCTTAATGTAATTCTACTTTAGGAGGTTGAAAGATGACTGCAAAGAAAGTGTTGATTGTCACCGGAGATGCTGTCGAAGCGTTGGAAGTGTATTACCCTTATTTCCGTTGCCTGGAAGAAGGATTTGATGTCGATATCGCCGCACCTCACAAAAAGAAATTGAATACGGTCATCCACGATTTTGAAGACTGGGAAACATACACCGAGAAGAAAGGGTACATGATTGATTCGGACATGACTTTCGAACAAGTCGATCCGAACGATTATGATGCACTGATCATTCCAGGAGGCCGAGCCCCTGAACATATTCGTATGCATGAAGACCTGCCGGGAATCGTCAGCCATTTCTTCATCGCCGAAAAACCGATCGCTGTCATGTGCCATGGCAGCCTTGTGTTGACAACGATCGCTGACGTCGTAGAAGGTCGCAAGATGACCGCCTATCATGCATGCCGACCTGAAGTAGAGAGTATCGGCGCCACATACATGGATGAAATGAATTATGTTGATGACAACCTCATTTCCGGACACGCATGGCCGGACCTGCCTTCAATCATGAAAGAATTTGTGAAGCAGGTGAAAGGAACAACCGTCAACTCATAAAACAAAGACCGTGTCTTCTCCTCACCAGGGAAGCCACGGTCTTATTTTTTCCACTGTTGAACAATGGACTTGATATTCGGATCCTCGCGCTGATCGATGCGGTAAGCAGCGTATAGAGCGTTCTCTACAGAGGTTTCAGGAAAGAGAATCTGTACTTTTCCTTCTTCTACAGCTTCTTCAATCAAGTATAGCGGCAGCACACTGATGCCCATCCCTCTAACGATTGCCTTCAGGATCGACTGCAGGTTAGGGATGATGTGCTTCGCTTTCACATCCGGGCGTTTGTTGAAATGTTCCCGCCAATACCGGCGAATGATTGGAAGGTCAAGACCGTAACTCAGCCACGCCTGCTCTTTGAGCCAGCCTTCGATATCCTCCAGCTCTTTCTCCACCCTCATATTCATCGGGGCAACAATGACGAATGTCTCTACTTCCAAGTGGGTGTATTCAATGCCTGTGACCGTCTGTTTCTGCGGAGTCATGATCAGATCGACTTCTTCGTTGATCAGCTGGTTCAGAAGCGTGGGAGCCGTACCGAAATGGACAAGATAGCGGATATCCAGGGAACGGACCTTCTCAAGGACTCTCCCTGTAAAAAACTCGACCGGTGAACCCAGCTTGACCAGCGGCATCTCTGAAGGATGGTTAGACGTCTGTTTGATTTCCTGTGTTGTGCTTTCCAGGTTTTCAATAAGAGGCACAAGCTTCGTGTACAATTCCTTCCCTTTATCGGTAGGCACCATTTTTCTTGGTGCCCGAGTAAACAGCGGTTCTCCGACTTCTGACTCCAAGGCAGCCAAATGCTGACTCATCGCCGGCTGGGTCATGAAGCGCGCTTTGGCAGCCGCGGATACCGATCCATGCTTATAGATCCCGATGAAACTACGGTACCATTCAAAATCAATCATCGATTCCTGTTCCTTTTATAACTTCTGCAGTTTATGAACCGTGCGCGATTCGGTGAGTTCGGCTGTCGCCTCACGATAAGCTTGATAATGCTCTGAATCAATATGAGCTTTCAACGCCGCTTCATTTTCCCATGTTTCATAAAAGACAAAGGTCCCGTCATCGTCCAACGAACGGTGAAGGGTATATTCGAGACACCCTTCTTCTGATCGGGATGGTTCAACCGCTTTTTTCATTTCTGCAAGAAGTGCTTCTTCCTGCCCCTGTTTCGCTTTAATAATAGCATTAATTGTAATCATCACTTTTCTCCTTTACCACGAAAGAACCTGCGAGTTAAACTCACAGGCCTCCCGCATTCCTTTATTTTTCAAGCTTGTTGATAACTTCTTTGGCAACGCTGATGGTTGATTGAGGATTCTGGCCAGTAATTAAGTGACCGGAAACTTTCACGTGATCGGACCAATTATCTGCCCCGACGAAGTCTGCGCCAAGCTCACGCAAGCGTGTTTCCAATAGGAAAGGCATGTGTGCATCTAATGTCGTTGCACGCTCCTCTTCATCGGTAAACGCCGTAACCGTTTGTCCTTTCACGATTGGCGAACCATCGGAAAGTGTCACACCAACAAGACCTGCAGGACCATGACAAACCGCTGCCACCACCTTGTCCGCTTCATAAAGGTCACGGATGATTTCATGCAGTTTTTTGTTGTCCGGTAGATCGAACATTGTTCCATGGCCACCCGGCAGGAAAATCGCATCGAACTTGGAAACATCGGTGACGTCATCGATTTTCACCGTGTTTTCCAAATGCTTCGCCGTATCAAGAATTTCCTGAGGCGTTTCGCCACCTTCCAGACTGCGGTCATCCACAGGTGCTTTTCCACCTTTCGGGCTTGCGATAGTCATATCATACCCTTTCTTTGCAAATTCTACATAAGCTTCCCCGAATTCAGAAAGCCAAAGACCTGTGTCCAACTCGTCATTCATCTTGTCTGCCGTCGTAACGACCATTAGTATATGTTTACTCATTTTTCATTCCTCCTGAGGATTTGAATTGGTTTACGTTTCTAATTGTAGAACGGAGGCATGTATAATACAAATTAGTAAATATAGGTTCTTGTATAAATATTTTTATATATCAATCAGTATCCTGCGCGACTGTGTTAACCATCTTCATAAAAAAAAGAAGGCTTAGCTTAAAAGCCAGCCTTCTTCATGTTTTATGCTAATTGACGCTCATAAACGACTTCCTCCGTATTCAAGTCAATCGCATCCACTTTCATATTCAATACTTCATCGGTTTCATTGTTTTTCGAACCAAAGAGGCGGATGAAGTTATGGGAGTTCGTATCCAGGAAATTGACCTGGACGGTTCTGACTTCCCCTTCTTCCACTTGCTGATCCTGAATCCAGCACTCTTTAAACTCCATGGTGGCCTGGCTTAGTATGTAGTCTTCCATCATTTTTTTGAGTTCGGGAAAAGCTAGTCCGTCGTTTTCAACGCAGACCCGGTTGAAGTCGCTGGCGTCTGTGATATGGAAGGTTTGTTTGGTTTCGTTAGGCATGTTGATTCCTCCTGAGTAACGTTTTATAACAACCATTTTCCCCAATAAGAAAAGGCGGAAACCTACTCTACCTTCATACGGAGGACAGGTGATGCTCTCAATTTTGCTAAATACTCAAGTCCCTCATCGTTTTATCTAAGTGGTCCATAGCGTCCTTCACACCATGGGAATATTCCTCCCAGGATTCAGATGGAAACCCACTTTCAAAATTCGCCTCTAATACAGAAACCGCCACATAGATGTTCTCTAATTCCCTATGCAGCTCCAGGAGCTTTACAATCGTTTCCGGAAGAAGCTTACTTGAATCTATCTCTTCTAAAAAGTTAAGTTTTTCTGCTAACCTGTTTATTCTCCACTTGAACATTTCACGTTCCATAGAATTCCATCCATTCCCCTGCTCCATCATATGGTGATTGTTTTCCAAAGAGTATCTGATATCCTTTAAATTTGATTTGATTAATAGAAACTTTGGATAGAGCATAAGAAGCGTTTTATGTTCATTCACTTCATCTTCCTGTAGTTTGTTTCTATTTTGGAAATTAAACGTCAGCAAAACACCTGCCAGAGTCATCAACCCTCCAATGATCCCACCAAGGTAACTTCCATAAAAAGCAATCCAAGTTTCCTCATCCCCGACAACATGGAACCAACGGAATGTCATCAGCTGGTTGGTTAGAATAGGAAGTACTAAAATAACAAGGGAACCAAGCGTTAAGAATAATCTTTTGTTCGATTTCCAGATGGTTTGTCACTTCCTTTTTTAAAAAAATCCTCTTGTTATCTTATGTGTATGAGCTCCGTACACACCTCTTCCCTTCCTGCTGAAATTATTTCAACTGATTAACATCCATTTTATGATGTACGACAAGATTTAGGTTCGTATGTAGATAAAAAACCGCTATTCTATCGATTTTTCAAAGATAGAATAGCGGCTTGATTACATTTAAGATGTTTTCCGTTCTTTTTCCTCAACAGATGCAGGTCTATGACTCTCCGTAATCAGTCCTTGTTCCTCTGCCATCCGTTTTGCAACTTTCGGTGCCAGCCAGACAGGTGGCAGCAATAGCAAGGAAACCGGAACAGCGGTAACGACGATGAAGTTTTGGAGCGTTTGAATACTGCTTTCCCCAATACCGAGAAGGGTTGCAGCGATTCCCCCGAACAACAGCGCCCAAAACACACGAAGGACACGTGGCGGGTGAGTATCACCTGTAATCGTAACTGCGACGGAATAAGACATCGAATCGGCCGTTGTCGCGACGAAGATAATCGTCACCATTAAGAATCCAGCGGCCATGACCATGCCGAATGGTACTTGCTCCATAATCGCCATCACGGCGGCAGGCATGCCTGTTTCATTCAAAGCCGTTGAGACTGCTCCAGGTGATTCCAATTCGTAAAACAAACCAGATCCTCCGACAACGGCAAACCAGAAATTACTTACAATCGGAGCGATGATGGCTACAGCAAGAATCAGCTCACGGATGGTACGACCTCTGGAAATTCGGCTGATGAACATCGCCATCGCCGGTCCGAAACCGAGGAACCATCCCCAGAAGAAGACGGTCCAATAACCGAGCCAGCCACTGTCACCCCGATAAAGACTCATACGCAGGAAGTTCTGGATTTGAAAGGCTTCCGCAGCAATGAATGAATCGATGATGAACATGGTCGGTCCTAAGATGAGCATCCCGATCATTAGAACGACGGCAAAACCGACGTTCAGACGGCTCAGCAGTTGAATCCCTTTATCCACGCCTGAAGCAGCAGAAACGGCAGCAATTGTCACAAGGAAAATGATTACCAGTGACTGCGTGAACAGGGTATCCGGGATGTTGAATAAATAATTCAAAGCATAACCGACCTGTAGACCTAAGAAACCAATCGGTCCAATTGTTCCAGCGGCTACGGCAATGACAGATACAATATCCGCGGCAGCGCCGATGACACTTTTTTTATTAAAGATCTTTTCTCCGACCATCGGATACAAAATGGCCCTTGGCTTCAATGGATACCCTTTATGATAGTGTGCATACATGAGGACAATCGTAGCTACAGTACCTAAACACGCCCACGCGGTAAAGCCCCAGTGGAAAAAGCTCTGGGCTAAACCAGGGACCACGGCCTGCGCACTTGTCATTCCCTCATCAGCGAAAAGTGGTGGCGTCGTTAAGAAATGGTAGATCGGTTCTCCGGCTGCCCAGAAAACACCTCCACTCGCAAGCAATGTGCAAAGGATCATAGAGACCCAGCGGAACCAGCTATTCTCCGGCCGGTCCAATTTTCCTAACTTCACTTTTCCATATTTCGATAAGGCCAGCGAAACGCCCACTACGAAAGTAGCCAGTAGCAGCAGCTGCCAAAAGGCACCAAAGAATGTAACAGAAAAGTCGAACGAGCTTGAGATCCATTCTCCCATCAGGTCTTTATTCAAGAGCGACAAGAGTAAAAATAAGACGAGAAAGCCCCCGCTGATGCTGAATGTGATCCAGTCAATTCTCGTTCTCCTATTCGTTTTTTCGTTCATTATTTTCCTCCTAGGTTTTTTTAACCTGTGATAGTTAATGTATTTTTAAATCTATGACGGATTTACAATGGCTTTGTTCTTTAGACGTTCAGAAAACGAATACTCCTCTTGTTCTGAGACTTTTTTTAACACATAGGGATTAATTATAGAGATGTTCGTACAACTCGTCAAATGGAAGTGAAGCAAGGATTGATAGGATGTGAAAGCATTTGACAGCTGAGGCACCCTAATTTCCTGTGAGCCATAAATCTATAATGTCATGGGGACTGGCCTCTGCATTTCATAGAAAAAAGCAGCTCATGGTGTGCATGAGCTGCTTTTTTCTATGTACAATCCTACTCAATCACATGGAATGTTGAACCTTACTCCGTTTGGCATTCAAAGGAGTAGCTGATCGCCAAAAAACTACTTTCCACTTCTGGAGTCCCTCCGATGTCATAACATTGATTACTAGCGTTGTCGATTTCTTTGCTATTGAAGTAGGACTGCGTGCCTACTAAGAAAATACCCATAAGGATCGTTATTGTACATAGTGTGGATACTACCCATTTTGTTCTATATTCCATAGTCATTGCCCCCTCTATTCCTAGCCCGGTACGAGTGCTACATTTTTGTTGCTCCTTAACCAACTGTTCCCCTTTATCTTAACATCAATAGGAATATTTTGGGTAATACACCCAAAAGATGACCCTGAACAAATCGGGTCACCTTTTTACTCCACCTTACTTTACGAATTCATGATTTAACTTCGTCTTCTTCACGCCTCTTTTGTATTTGATGAATCCATCTATGATGTTCCATAAAGAAAAAATGATGAAGATCGCGGCTATTCTCCAAGCCAGACCAGTCTCGACTTGAGCTGAATTCCATTGGAAAAGATCCGAAATATAGTTGATGAATGACGAAGCGAACAGCTTTTCATCTGTAATGATCCAAACGAATATCCCTATGGATACGCCTTCTTGAATAGTATTGAACCACATGATGCCTTTGCTCCATTCTCTCTTCAATAGCTTATAGAGAGCCAATGCAATTTCCAGCCCGATCACGAGAACGACTCCGGGCCAATAGCTGAGCAGGACTTCCTGGTTCAGAGCCGGAGTAATGAAGGTCAGTCCTTCTCCTTGGTTTTCATAGATTCCTAACAATTGATCCGCGTGGAAGTAGACCGTTCCCCAAATCGCTGTCCAAAGAAATGCTCCATAAACTTCCCACTGGGATATCGACCGTCTCCTTGGAGCACGAGCAACTTTTTTCAAATCTGCGGGTGTCCATTTTTTGCGCGGAGACCTTCTTTCTTCATCTTCTATGCCGATGTCCACACGTTCAAT
This sequence comes from Halobacillus sp. HZG1, assembly GCF_035818575.1. Classification (NCBI taxonomy): domain Bacteria; kingdom Bacillati; phylum Bacillota; class Bacilli; order Caryophanales; family Bacillaceae; genus Halobacillus; species Halobacillus sp. HZG1. The sequence goes on along the minus strand of NZ_JAYLVQ010000079.1, from coordinate 67,951 downwards.
CAGGGCGAAAATGATCGTGATCCAAAAAAATACTTGCATGCCGACGGAAATCACTCGCCAGACGCCCTCACCGACAATAGCTAGGATCATCGTAATCACGTTGCCTTCCTCCACCGTCCCCAAAATATTCTCAGCGACCAGAGTGATTAATGAAATCGTAATCGCAATCGGCAGGATCATTTTTATAAGGGAGATATAGGTATCATAATAACGAGGGCCGATCAGATGCATCGGCTTCTCACTGTATCCATGGGCAAGCTTTACAGGATCGCCCAATTCCTGAAGCACCCCTTTGACGTCCTCCTCTGAAGGGTTCTCAGGAAGCATATCCTCGATCGTCGATCGGATCTCAAGTAAGATGTCTTCACGGTTCTTCTCTGGCAGCCGGCGTTCAACTTCCTGTAAATAGACATCAATCCATTTCATTGTTCTCCTCCTCCAATAAGCGGAACAATTCATTCGTCGCTTTTTTCCATTCTTCCTTCAACGTTTGAAAAACATCTTCCCCATAATCACTCAATACATAATACTTCCGGGGGCGGGACTCTGAAGTATCCCAGCTGCTCGTGACCAGTTCCTTTTTCTCCAACCGGCGAAGCAAAGGGTAAAGCGTACTTTGGTCAATGGTGATGCCTGAATCTTCTAATCGTTTTACGAGAGAGTACCCATATTGCGGCGTCCGCAGCTGACTTAGGACCGCCAATGTCAGATTCCCCCTCCGCTGTTCGGTCAGCAATGAGTTCAGTAGTTGACTCAAAATCTTCACTCCTCTATATACTGTACGACAAACACTATCTACACTTAGTATATGTCATACAGTATTGTATGTGCAACTGTATTTTCATAGATCTATAATAATTGTTCAAACAAAAAAAGCACCTCTTCGGAAAGAGGTGCTTTTGAACATTAAAAATTAATCAAACAGGACACTCACGGAGTGCTCGTGCTGGACGCGCAGCAATGCATCTGCGAGCAGAGGCGCAACAGAAAGCAAGGTCATTTTATCAATCTGTTTTTCTTCCGGCTGGAAGATGGAATTCGTGATGACCAATTCTTTAATTGGAGACTGCTCAATTTTAATGACGGCCGGATCGGATAATACCGCGTGCGTACCGCAGGCATAGATATCATTGACTCCATTTTCATGGAGAATATCAGCAGCTACAGTCACGGTACCTGCTGTATCCATCATATCATCAACGATGATGACATTTTTGCCTTCCACTTCTCCGACGACGTCACGGACTTCTGGTTCCCCGGGTTCTGCTTTTCGTTTATCGATGAACGCAAGGGGGGCATCAAGGATGTTTGCCATCTTTCTTACACGGTTTAAACCGCTTGTATTAGGAGCGACCACAACAAGATCTTCAATGTCTTTCGTTTTGAAGTACTCTCCCAGGATCGGGATTCCCTGCAGCTGATCAACCGGGATGTTGAAGAAACCTTGGATCTGCGGGGCATGCAAGTCTAAAGAGATGACTCTGTCAGCTCCTGCCTTCTCCAGAAGGTTGGCAATCAATTTCGCTGTGATCGGTTCACGGGCACGGGCTTTGCGGTCCTGGCGAGCATACCCGTAATAAGGGATGACCACATTGATCGTTTTAGCGGAAGCGCGCTTCAATGCGTCGACCATGATCAACATTTCCATCACATGCTCATTAACCGGCTGGGAGGTGGACTGAATCAGGTAGATATCGTCACCGCGGACACTTTCTTCGATATTGATCTGCACTTCTCCATCACTGAAACGGACGACTTTACTCTTCCCTAAGGGGACTTCCAGGATTTCTGCTATTTCCTGAGCCAATGGTTCATTGGAGTTTAATGTAAAAAGCTTCATCTGAGATTGTGTATCCATATGTATCGCTCCTGTTTTGTAAAGGTTTTGTTAAGAAAAACTTATCACTACAGGGGCTTTGTTGCAAGTTCGGAATCTCGTTTGGTAAGAGTTACCCATTTTCATAATTCGGATCCAATTGATCGGTAATCAACATATGACCCGGAGCATGGGTAATCATGATTGGTGGCTTCGCTTGAAGCGCCGCATTTTGCGGGGTCACCCCGCACGCCCAAAAAACAGGCATTGCTTCTGCAGCGTCGAATTCGACGGCTTCTCCATAATCCGGATTCTCAAGATCCTTGATGCCGATTTCTTCCGGGTCCCCGATATGGACAGGACTGCCGTGTGATTGTTCAAATCGTTCGGATATGGCAAGGGCCTGATCGACTAAATCGTTCGGGATCGCCCGCATACTGACGACCATATTCCCTTTGAAAATTCCGGCAGGCTCGAGCGGTATGGTTGTGTCGAACATAGGAACGACTTTTTTTTGCTGCTGGTGGAACAAAGGGATTCCTCCATCAAGGAGCGCTTTTTCAAAAGTGAAACTACAGCCGATGAGAAACGTTACGAAATCATCCTGCCATACGTCGGAGATGTTCAGGACTTCTTCTGAAAACTTTCCATCACGGTAAATGCGGTAACGCGGCAGGTCGGTCCGGATATCCGCCTCCGCCACTTTCGGTTCGGTCTGCCCCGCTTCCATTACTTCGACCAAGGGGCAAGGCTTCGGATTCCTCATGCAGAACAACAAAAAATCGAAGGCATACGCTTTCGGGAGGGTCACCATATTGGTTTGAATATATCCTTCACATAAACCGGATGTTGTACCGGTGTTTTCTTCGTTTCGAATGGATGTTCTTTCTTTCAATGGTTTCATGTTGATTGTGTCTCCTTTCCTATTTAAAACTTCCTAGTCATTTAAGGCCCCCACTCTTGCAGGGAGCGAGTGTTCATTTACGCCATTTGAAGGTATCAACAACAAAATTCATAAGGGTGAAGAGGCGGGCATGCCCTGAACAGCCAGGCGGGTTCGTGGTCAGGATCCTGCCAGTGCCAGGCCGCAAGAGCAGCTGCACAAGCGTCGATGGTGTGAGATTCTTCAGCCATTCTTTCCGGTACACCCAGCATTTGTTGTGAATCGAACCATGTTCTTATTCTTTTACGAATCGAGTGGTCCTGTTTGTAGTAAAGCACATCATCGATATTTTCCATTCTTGCTCCCAGGGCGGCTCCAGGATGGACTTCCACGAGATGAATCTCATATGGCGTGGAAAGGCGTTCAATTTCTCTCGTGATCCGGATCCCTCTCAAGGATAAGTACACCATGCGCATCATCGTCGGCGGCATGATGGAGGCCCCTTTCATACCCAGCTCAGTTACAAAGCTTCTCAAGGCTTTGTCGCTTTCCCTGTCTCCTCCCCCGTCTTCATAGGATAATGGAGCGTCTATCCCTATCGTGACGGAATCTCTATTCGCTAAAGACTCTATGTATGTAAGTAAACCATGGTCATTCACAGGTGTTTCATGTTGTTCATAATAAAGCTTGTCTCCCTGCTTCTGAAAATGAACGAGTACGGTGTCTTTCGTGTTACTGGGTCCTGATAAGTCCAAGCCTATGTATTGCATCTGCGGACCTCCTTGTCACTGGTTATGAGAGGGTAAATAATGCAGGATGGATACATTTCTAATCTTTGCTGAAAGTTAGATTGATTATCGACCATCATATCATGATTCACAGGAGTAGATCAGTTTTTTCAGAAATCGGCCTGGATTTCCTTGAAGACTGCAGACGAAAAAAAAACAGGCATCTATATAAAAATAGATACCTGTTAACCCTCCCCCTGTACAAGTGAATAGGTTAAATAATCATCCATGTGAGAGACCAGAAACCTTGTTGACCATGACAAAGCCTTCTGTAAATAATGGAAATATCTATATGACCTGGTGTGGTAAATTTAGTAAATCAAAAACTACCTATTAAGCATTGTTTTTGCTTTTGCGTACGCCGATCATTGCGGCGAATAGGACGGCTGCCATACTTGCGAAAGCGATCATCCAAGCGTTCAATCCCTCATCTGCCGTTCCACCAAGACCTGTGTCCGGCATTTCAGAAGGCATGTCTGAGGCGAACATGTCCGGGTTTTGCGCGACGATGGCACCAGATAGTCCTTCACCTACCCCATACATGTGAGCATACGCTTCACGAAGCTGATCATAAGCAGCATCAAAGTCACCATCTACATAACTGTCAAACGATCCTGTCAATTGGTTTACGTGCATTTGAAGGCCTTCAGCAGTCGCTTCTGCTTCTAATCCACCTTCTGTCGCTGTATCAAGGAACTCGGAGAAATCTGCACGGTAACCGTCGAGAGCCGTCAGTGCTTGTTCTTTGGCTTCTTCATCTCCGGCCCCTGTCGCTTCTACATAGTCAACGAAGTATCCAATATGCTCAGACCACATATCTTCAAACTGCTGTCCGGCTTCATCGCCATAAACAGACGTGATAGCCGCTGTCAGGTCCTCGGTATTATTGCTGAGCGCAGCTGCAGCATTTTCAAAGTCCTCCGCACCATCTCCGCCTTTTTGCATCGCAAGGACGGCAAGGGCTGCGTGCTCAGATAGCAGATGGTTCAAGTCTGCACGAAGATCAGCTGCCGGGGTCGCTGGATTCGTGTTTTCAAATTTATCAGGGAATTGGTCCGTAATCGCAGTGGATAGACCTTTTCCTACTCCATACATATGGTCGATACTCGTGCGTAGTTTTTGATAGGCTTCATCAAAGTCGCCTTCTTCATAATTGTCAAAAGCACCGATCAGCTGATTGACGTGCATTTGCAGACCTTCAGCCAGGGAGGAAGCTTCTAAGCGTTCATCGGTAGCTGATTCCAGGAACATGGAGAAATCTTCACGATAGTCATCCAAGTTACTCAACGCTTCTTCACGTCCAGCTTTATCTTCTTCAGCTGTCGCTTTCACGTAGTCTACAAAATATCCGATATGTTCAGACCACATCGATTCGAACTTCTGGCCAGCTTCGTCTCCATAAACGGAAGCAATCGCTGCGGTCAAATCCTGTGTATTTCCTTCAAGAGCTGCTGCCGCTGCATCAAAATCCTCGGCTCCCTCGATTCCTTTTTGCATCGTTACAACGGCAAGGTAGGCGTGCTCGGAAAGGGATTGATCAAGGGTTGCGCGTAAATCAGCAGCCGGCGTCGATACCGTTACATCTGACATTTTTTCGTGATCTCCGTGATCATCGGCGAATGTAACCGTGGCTGTCGGCAACATAAGTGCTGCAGACATCGGCAAAGCGATTAAAGACTTTTTCCAATTGATTTGTTTTTTCATTTCCAACCACTCCTCTTAATTTTGATTTCACTAAGCTAACGAGAGGAGATGCCATTTGGATCACAAAAAAACAAAAAAAGTTTAAAAAAACCTCAAAACCCCCGTCATATCAACGCATTTCTTCTGAAAAAAAGAGAAAACCACTCACGGAAAGTATCTCTCCGTGAGTGGTTTTCCTACTACCAGGAGGTCATCTTAAGCAATGCATTTAGAAAAGTTTCAAGGATGCAGCCAGGGAGTAGAACAGGAAACTATGAATATTCTATACAGTAAAAAAGACACTAGTCCATACCAAAATGACCTTTTTAACATCTACTAGTAAAGAGAATAAATAAGGAGGATGTGTATGAGTTGTTGTCCTGAACCTCAAGTTGTGACGGTTACTACGTGTAATACATTTAACACGACGGAAGATGCTGCAGGTACGCCTGTGCTTGTTTTCCAACAGACGACGGGAAGTCCATCAGGTTATGTGACGTTGGTTAATTATAATGCAAGTGGTGTTTCTGCTAACGTTAGTACGGACAGCGCCGGAGCGACTATTATCGCAACGGCAGATCCTGATAACAGTGTTACTGTATATGTAGAAAGCCTTCAGGAACTTTATGTATTTTCTACTACAGCTGGAACGCAAGTACTTGGGCAGGTTGTAGTAAACGCCATTCAAACAGCAAGACCATAAAAGAAGAGCCCCTCGGGGCTCTTTTTTTACCATTCTTCTTTTAGAGACAAAGTAGATAAGATTTGGTTTGTACCGGATATCGTTTCTACCACGAGTGTAATCGGATCCGTTCCCGCGAGTTCCAAGTCTAAAAGTTCAGCGGATGCAAGTACACGATTCCCGCCCCCGCCTGCAGCCACTCCCTTGAACACACTGATGCCTCCCACTGGAACGCCCGGGGTCAGGTTTACTTCAAGTGCAGTCTCATTTACGGGGATCCCAGGTACTGCTCCATAAGCTCCTGCAACGGTCCCCCCTAAGATGACTTCATATAATAAGGGAGCGGCCGGAGCAAGATCAAGGCTCTGTAGTTTGACGCTCACCGAGTTCGTACGATTCGAACCAGCTGGAAAAATCGGTTTTCTTCGAAAGCTGATCAATGCCTGTGTAGAAGGAGATGGAGGGGTGGTGTTTCTGGATGCAGCCGTTATACGAAACTCGGGATTCACGTTCCCTAAGATGCTGTACTGCCTGCCCGATACCAGGAGTTCCAAAGGGTTATCAGGTGTTCCTCCATTATCAGCCTCTCCCCGCAGTGGCAGGTTCGGATCTGTAAAACTTGTTTCCATCACAGGTTTATACCGGTGCACCGTGACTACATCCTGGGCAAGAGTGTCCGGATCCTGGACAACTACCCGAAACTCAATGACTCCATATCCGTACCAAGTAAAAACAATTTGAAAGATGTTTCCGTCTGATAGATTCAACGTTAACCCACTCGGACCTGTACCATCCAATGGATCAATATTCCAATTCGTTTGATAGATGATTAAGTCATTAGCTACCGGCGGAGGAGACGGATTCTGCCTGCGGATGGCTACAAAAATACCAGTACTATCCACTCCGAAGAAAGCCCCGTTTTGATCGTCAAACAACCCCCACCTCATAACCTGGTCGCCAGTAGGGACACTGTCTGTTCGAACACCGATTCCAGCTTCTGCTGCAAAACCTGCTAAATAGCGCCCGCGTTCAATGCTTTGTAAATAGGAAACATCGCCTCCAGCCGCTCCTGTCGTAATCTCGTACTCGACTGAATTATTCGTCACTGTTCCTACAGTTATATCCCTTAATTCACTCAAACCATAGACAGACTTCAACTCTACGATTGTATTTTTTTCTGCTACTCTCAAATCGTTAAATTGTGAATTCAATTCTGGACCAATATTTGTAAGCGTGGAAGATTCAACATTTTCCACAGTACTTACACAGATGCACCTTCCGTCATATCCACAATAGGAACAACATGCCATATCAACACACCTTTTAGCTTTTTTATTACTATATTCAAAAGGTAGTTGCACGTGTCCATGCTTATCTCCTATCCATGTTATATCTTTTTGAAAGAGACAAAATCTATGTAAATCCCCAATCAAAATTTTCATCACTACATAAAATGCTACAAAGTGACTGTGTAAGGAGGGCTTCTAATGGTGAGATGTTGGTGTGAGGAGGACGGGGACATGTTCTACTCTGATGATTTTTGTGGAAACTTCACGATTGATTGCGGGGAGGAGCCGGAGTCTGTATGGGAGTCTGAACTTGTAGTCACAGGGACAGTCAGTGTATATTACGCCAAAGGATGCAGCGATGGATTACTGGTTACCATCCTCTTAGATGGAATTCTCCAGCAGTCCTTCATCGTTCCTTTAGCCATAGAAAGTGCTTACGGAAACACGCGGTCTTTCACTGTCCGGGAATTCAACGAAATTCAGATTACCTGCATTGGAGAGGGAGAACAGAGCTGTGCAGGTACTTATTGTATCAATGCCCACTACTTCAGAGATCAAGAATCGTGAAAATATAGAAAAGAAAGGGGAGAGATGGTATGGATGTGAGAGAACAACACGGCCTGCAAGTTCAACAAGTGTATGATTGGGTTACCCTGCCTCTCTCCTTTCGTAAAACGATTTGCCTCCCGATCCCCCAGAGAAAAGCGAATGATGAAATTTGTGGGAATTTTTCAGAGCTGACAGACGAATTTACCACATTATGGGAAACAGATGTGAATCATGTTTCAGGCAGGGTGACCCTTTCGCTATTCAAAGGCACCTTCGCTGATATCACTCTTTCTATTAACGGAGCGATTGTTTCAACAGGAAGCGGAAAAACATTCACCCAGGTTTTCAATACCCTATCAAGCATTGAAGTTAAGCAGAATTCATTATCAGATATAGAAGGAAGGTATTGTCTGGACTTGGAATACTCTTTAAGGGATCAAGGGCAAGTATTAGCATTTAATTCAGACCAAATGACGGACAACTGTTATTTATCGGACGCCACCGGGAATCCGCTCAGCTTAGAAGATGCTGTTCAATGCCGTGAAGTCGGCAGCAGAAAGAGCGTCCCTATAACTCTTCCAACCCAGCAAGCGGTCACCCTGCAACAGATCCTCATTCGTTTTGAGGGATACATCAGTTTCCAGACTTCTGCAGGGAATTGCTTATGTGTCTTTCCTTTTTGCATCGTTCGTGAGATACTCCTTTGCGCCCCTGAAGGTACACAAATTTCATGTCAGACGTTGCTTGCAGATTGTCTGATCCATCCCTCCTCTGATGAGCCGAATTGTATAGATGTCCAATTGGAATTGTGTGAATCCATTCAAGTATTGAGGGACGTTACAATTGTTTTAGAAGCTGATTATTGTACACCTCGAAGGAGTTAACCTTTTATACTAAATTATGATTCGAATGGAACCAATCTCCTCATAATTCTGGGGTCACAAGGAGTAAAGTCGGTCTCTTAACTCTCTGACTGTATCCACCTTGATCACCTTATCCTGGAACTCCTGATACTCTTGAAAAAAGTGCGGCTTCCCATTCTCTTCAAAATACTTATTCCATTTGAACATTTTGAGAAAGATTCTAAAGGTAGGGGTATAATGGGCCTTCTCCAACCGTAATTTTTGTAAAATGAACCGTTTAATGATGCGGTACGTTCGGACGGAATAGTTGGTATCAAGGAAAATGATAACATCCGCATGACGGAAGCTATCTTCCACCCACCATTCATTATGAACGCCTTCCACAATCCACCCCTCCGAGCAGGCCACCTGTTTCAAATATTCAGCCCGCTCCTCCTCTGTCCTCCGTATATCTCCAGTCTGATGCCTTTCCCAAACCACATTATCCAGCTCATAATAGGGAAGCTCCCATTCTTTAGATAGTTTTCTTGCGAGTGTCGTTTTCCCACTCGCAACGGAACCTATAATATGAATTTTCTTTATATCTCTCACTAAACTCCCCCTTTACGGTTAAACAATGAACTTTGTGAACCAGGCGATATATTTTGCCCCGGGAATGAAAACGAGTTGAGCCAGCAGCGTTCCGAACAGTCTGGATGTGATCATCATAAGCGATACATTTTTCAGTTTGCGGTAATCTCCTTTTTTATTGATGACATCGTCTGCCATCACAGAGATTTTAGGATCGACGAAAACGACTAATAGAATGGTCGCGATTCCGTTAATCAACCCGGAAGCCATGATCGCTGTTGATGCTCTCTCCGGTACTAATAGAGCTGCATATAAGGCGGATAATACACCCACAGTATAAATTGAGGTGACCAGCATATTGATGAAGAACAACCGCTTCGGGATCTGTTCTAAAGAGAACCCTTTCAGGTAACTCCTTTTCGGAAGATGGATTTGATGCAGCCCTCTCTTTATGTAATCGATGGAAAACAGCATACGAAACAAGGAAGGAATCGATCCTCCCTTTTCTGATAAACGAATGATGGAGCGAGAGAACAAGGCGACAAAGGTTGGCAGTAGAATCATGCCTATGATTGTTCCTACAGTCGATGCTCCCAGAATGGCTCGATATTGACTTTCAACAAATGGGAGAGGATCTGCCGAAGGGGCTGTGTCAATCAAACTCCCCGTAAACGGCTGCTGCATCATATTGGCCATCCTTGAGACGATGACCATCAAATTGAACAATGATAACGCGGAAGCGATCAATCCTACTCGAGCTCCTGATAATCGTACTGCATAAGCCAGGGTTTCTATGGTATGGATCACTAAAATGAATAAAGCAATATAGAGGACTTTCACTGTAACAAATTCCATACTACGACTCCTCATCCTTACATATGCGTGCCTCCTGAGAGGAAGACTTCAACTGAAATGACCGAAATCCACAAAAGGACACTTCATTTAATCATCCTTGCAGAGCCATGCTTCCATACTTATTCGTGCACCGCTTTAACAGGAATCCATACTTCCTCCACAGCTTCAGGATCAGCTGGATGATAGTCAATGGTGAAGCGTTCGAAATGCGCCCTGTCATCCAAATCGTAGGCAGAAGCTGGGAGCCACTCTTCAAATATGTACTGCAACGTTTGATTGAAACGATCAGCAGGACCTCGATGCAAAAATACGGCATACAACCCTCCCTTTAAAACAAGGGTTTCCATCCCAGGGTCCTCATTATGAGTTCGTGGCAAAACCTCCACAGCTGCCCACTTCACAAAAGGGGTGGAAGGATGAAATTGTTTTGGGTCGAATCCTTGATCAAAAACTTTCAGGTTGTAAAGCCTTTCATCCACACGATCCGGAATGGATTGCCGGTGAGGCATAAAACTTTTCCAAAGCTCCTGGGTAGCGTCTTCAGCCAGGGTCATCCGGATTGATTTACCGACCATTTTCTTTTCCTCCAGTACAATCATTTTCGGTTCCATTCATTCACCTCCCTTTCATTTGCTTTTGCACCATTCGAACTCATTCTACATCAGATGCCAGAATCCTCCATCAAAACCAATTCGATAATCACGAACCAATCATTTTTTTAAAGACTGAGTATCAAACATTTCCATTGAGATGATCAATATTGATGGGCAACATCTGGCTACTCTTTTGAATCTATTGACTTAAGTCAATGTGGGATTTCGCAGGCCGGCGTACAATTAGATCAAACAGACAAGGAGGTTTATAATGAAAACAGTTAAAAGAAAGGAAGATTTCCAACCAAAACCAGCAATGATAGCCGGCTTAAGTTTGATGCTGATGACCATTGCTGCTTTCTTCTCCTATGGATACGCGCACAGCTCATTGGTCATCTACGAAGACGCAGCAAAAACGTATGACCTCCTGCGGCCTTCACTTTCCTTATTTCATATGGAAATCGCCGGCTGGGGCGTTATTATTCTTACTGATCTCATCGTAGCCTGGGCACTTTATAAAGTCTTGAAACCTATCCATCCCCTTTACGCATTACTGGTAGGAGTTCTCCGTCTCTTCTACACGATCATCCTTGCCATGGCTGTCTTCCATCTAGTGATTGTAAGCCGGATCATTCTAGACAATTCAGGTACAGTTGAACAAGTGATGGACAGTCTTCTTCTTTTTGAGAAATTCTGGTCGATAGGACTGATCGTATTCGGATTTCACTTGATCATGGTGGGCATTTTGGCTCTAAAAGCTCCTTTTATTCCCAAATGGATAAGTATTTTGTTAATCATAGCGGGAGTAAGCTATACTTTGATCCATTCCATGTACAATGGACTTCCTCAATATGAGACTATGACAGCTGACATGGAGATCTTTTTAAGCCTTCCTATGATGATTGGCGAATTAGGACTCGGGATCTGGCTGTTCTTCAAAGGAATCCAGACTCTACACAACTCCCGACCTTCATATTTGGGAGCTTCCTAACCGCTTCTTGATGCGACTCAGGGATTCAGGCGTTATCCCCAGGTAGCTGGCCAGCTGATGCTGTGGGACCCTTTTTAACAATTCTGGCCTGTTTTCAAGAATGGATTGATACCGCTCTTCTGGAGTGGATGAAATGAATGCCGCAAAATGATCATGGATTTCACCCATGTCGCCCTCCACCATTTTGAGGATCATCGTTTCAAGACCTGGATTGGTGTCGTACACCACCTGCTCTTCAGATAAATCACCTACGACCAGGACACAATCTTCAACGCATTCCAATGAATATTTGGAAGGTTGATCAGATAATCCATGCGGATGGAAGATGGTTACACTCTGTTCTTCCGTATAAAATTCGACGGTCGTTTCTTTTCCGGATTCACTCACAGAAAACTTACGGATACAACCTTTTAAAATAAAGAAACACTGCTCAATGACCTCCCCCTGTTGCAACAACACCGTCCCTTTATTGAATGGAGTGATAACGACATCAGAAGCGACCTTATCCAATTCCGCTTCACTCCGATCACTATATTTTTTCATATAATTGATGAGGATCTCCTTCATAAGCCTTTTCCTCTCCGTCTTTTCTTTTATACTAATCTAGCACTTCATTCTATTATGGGAACATTCTTCCTTTCTATTGGTTCTAAAAGCAGACGATGTTAAAGTTAAGTATCAGTGATCAGTCTTTAATAAATGCTCTTCCATCATCAACCGCAACAGTTCTGTAGAATAATCACCTGACGTAAAATAAAGAATCATCGTTATCGAGAGATCTGTTTCATCCAACTTTAAAGAACAAGTTAGATTAGTGCCAGTGCAGAAATTTTTATCCAGGGGGGGTAATCTATGGACCTGTTTTTATTTATTATCATCATTGTTGGCTTAACCTTCTTATTTTTAGGATTTGTCATCAACTTCGACTTGAAAAAGAAGAAACTCGAACTGGAAGAAAAAAAGGTGGAGTTGGAAAAACAAAAGCTGGAACTCAATAATCAAGGTCAAGGGGAAGAATAAACAAGCTTTTCCTATACTTTTGATTTTACAGCCAATGGTTCTCCAGCCTTGATGGAACGTTGGATTTTTAAATCCGGGTGAAACACCACTTTTCCATTTTCGAACAAAAGCACAACGGTTGAACCGAAACTGAAAAAGCCGACTTCTTCTCCTTTTCTCAGCCTGGAGTAGGGATGAATCCATTCAATGGTATTGACCCACATGGCACCTATTTTAATAAACGCCATGTACATCCCTTCCTCCAGCTTCAATTCTGTAATGATACGATAATTGGTTGAGAGGGGTGATTTCCCCAACGTTAATCCCCATTTGTTTACAGGGGAGGACTTCCCACCAAGGTCAAACTGTTTTTCAACAACGGCATGAGCTGGAGAATGAATCCGGTGATAGTCGCTCGGGCTGAGATACAAAACAAGAAACAATCCATTCCGGTAGCGTGTCATCATTTCCTGATCCCTCAGCAAGTCTTGGATAGAATAAGAGATTCCTTTCACTTGAATCCTCTTATCCTGTACTTCACCGAACTGCTCCACTCGGGCGTCCACAGGACTAACAATTTACTCTTCCAAACCCTTCACGGGCCGTGCGCCTTCTTTCAATTCTCTGATAAAAAACTCCTCCAATGAGGTGAAATCCTTCAATGGTTTATTCAATTCTCCCGTAGGAACTTCAAACAGTTTCACGTAAAGAGGAATCAACCGCCTGCTTAAGGAAGAGCGGCTTAATTTACGTATAAACCTGCCAAACGTTTTGGAATTGAACATACGAATGATGCCCCGGTATACATACGTTTTCACTAGACTCCCCCTTAACATGAATAATCATCCCCCTGGACTTTCAACGCTGTTCGCTTGGAATTAAAGTATAAATGCATTGCGTTTCACCAAAACGAGTAATCGTCTTATCTAATTTCATCCCTGCTTTTTCTAAGAGCCTGCAGGAATAAACATTGGCCATTTGTGTTTCAGCCGTAAGTTTTTGAAGGTTGAGCTTATGAAAAGCATAAGCTGCGACTTCTTTCACAATTTCTGAGCCGTACCCTTTCCCCCACCAACGGGGCAGGAATTGATAGGAAAGCTCGTTATTCTCCCCATCCTGATGAGGATCAAGGGAAACGAAACCGATGAAATGTTGAGTGCCTTTCTCCCGGACTACTAAATACAAGGAGTTTCCATCTGAATTCCGGATGCCCTCAAAAAGAGCAGGAAGGCTTTCCTCATCACGCGGCCCTCCGAGGTACTTCCTGACTACGGGACTTAAGTAAAGCTCTTTGACCTCTTCAAAATCTTTCTGCTGTATCTCTTTCATCACTGTTCGATCTGTCGTTAACACGCCTATCTCCCCCTTTACTTCTGTTCATAATAGCGTAATGAAATGATCCTTCTCTTGATTATAGGACGCTTCTATTATGTAAAAAGTTACAATTACATAAATTTTTTCCAACATAAAGAAAGAAGCTAAATACTCCAAGGAATGTTTAGCTCCTGAAAATCGTTGTTCATGCATTGTAAAACGTTCTTCTTCGCCTATTTACTGAATAATGCTTTCCTTGTCTTTGGCCCCACGATTCCATCAGCTTCCAACCCTTTAGAAGTTTGAAACTTCTTCACAGCTTTTAAGGTCTGCGGACCAAAACTTCCATCAGCCGTTATCCCGAGCTTCTTCTGAAGAATGACCACGGAAGATCCTTTGCTTCCATACCTTAACGTTTCATCAAAGAATTCGTAGCCTGCAACTGCTTTATTGACCCCCACTCCATACTTTTGTGCTAATGCCGTGAATGAAGAAGAGGAATTTGTGATATAAACAGGGATATTCTTATCCGCACGTTCAAACAACCAGATGACATCTTCGTTATACATGCGAATACAACCACTGGAGGCGTAGGTTCCGATGGAGGAGGGCGCATTCGTTCCATGGATGCCGTACATATTTCCAGACGTATGCCCCCAGTCACCTGGCACTTTTATGCCAAGCCATCTTGCACCCAGAGGATTCCTGGGGTCACCGCCTGGGATGCCTTCTTTATACCATGGCCTGTTTTTCACTTTATTGACTAAAGAAAACTTCCCTTCCGGCGTCATAGCTCTCGTTCTTCCCGTTGCTACAGGAAACACTTTCTGAAGAGTTCCATCTTCATAAAAGGCCAGTTGATTATTACTTTTGTTAATAATAATGGCTTCCTTCTCAGCAGCCTCCGCCGGCTTAACCATCAAACATGATCCCAGTAACAACACCGCAAATATGAACACAAGTTTTCTAATCCCCATTTTCTTTCCTCCATTACTCCCTTAATGAATATGGCAACATTATACTCCCGGGAGCGAGGCAATCCTTGTCGAACGGAGCTGTCGAAACAAAGAAATTTTAGAAAAAATTAAAGAAGGGCGGCTCCATGAGCCCCCTTCCATGCCTTCCTATAGTTCCGCCTGTAAAACGACTTCACCTTCAGGAAGCTGGTTATTCGGTTGTGGTTCTTTGGTGATGGCGATCGCATCCCAGGATTTCTGATTTTCTTCATCAATCCGGAAAGTAACCGCACCATTACCTTCCCCATCTGTTGTAAAAGCACCGGCCGGTTCAGGATTTTCCCCTTCAATCAGCCACACTTGATAGACCTGGTCCCCTTCAAGTTCACTCAACTCTTCCACTTGGACAAGCAGTTCAGAACCGATGCTGCGATCAACAAGGGTCGCGACTCCGGAGCCTGCTTCACCTGTTGAGGCAAGCTGCGTCCGCTCGGTCGGTGTCATCGTATCTCCATTCTCACTTTCACGATCCTCGAGTTCAGATAGAGCGACTTGGAGGTCGGAAAGGTTCGACTCAAGATCTTCATTTTGTGTAGAAAGCTCTTGAAGCTGCAGTCCTGCAAAAATATTTCCACCTACAGACAGGAGGAGACCTGCGGCCAATGCACCAGCCCAAACCTTCCACTTGTTCGGCTTTTCAGGCGAAATCAAGGGCGCCTGTCTGTCTTCTGTTTCATAGGTTTGTTCTTCTTCATCTTTGAAGACACCATCCAGGACACGTTCTCGCATACCGGCGGGAGGTGCCGCTTCTTTCATATAGGCAGGGAGGTCTCCCATCAGGTTCTCCAATTCCTGCACTTCTTCCTGACAATCGGGACACTCCCGTAAATGCTGTTCGAATTCTTTTTTCTCTCTTTCTGTTAACTGGTCATTCAAATAATCAAGGACATTCTCGCATTGTTTGTCATTCATCGGTGTTCCCCCCTTTCTCATCCAAATGCTCGCGCAATTTTTTCAATGCGAGCCGGACCCGTCCTTTGACTGTACCAAGGGGAATGTCACATTTCTCAGCGATTTCCCGTTGTGATAATCCCTGGAAATAAAAAAGGCAGATCATACGTTGTTGTTCGTCCGGTAATGTGTCGATGGCATTCCGCAACTGGTCGCGTTCCTCTTTATCTGTCACGACTTCCTCGACACCGGGCATTTCTTCATGCACGGAATCTCTTTGATCCCATTCCACTTCCTGGACTTTCTTTTTTCTGATCAAGTCGATGGAAGCATTTCTCGTGATGGTCAACAGCCAGCTTGAGAACTTGCCGCGTTCCTTCACATAATGGCCTGCCCCTTTGCCTCTCCACAACTTGATGAAAACATCCTGCATCACTTCTTCTGCGGCCTGCTGATCTTTCATCATTCGATAAGCAAAAGAATATAATAATTTCTCATATCGGTTGTAGAGGGTTTCGAGAGCAGCTTTATCTTGATTGCGGATTTGTTCGTAAAGCTCATAGTCCGTCGGTTTGCTCATTCAAATTCCCCTTTTTATGCCATGGTCTCTTTAGTATATCTTTTTAAAGGAGATTCTTCACGTTTCACAAAGCATACGAAAAGAAAAGGGGATTGGATCATTTTTTATAAAATTCTCCTGCCCATGTTTTGCAGCTTTACAAAAAAAAACACCCTGGGCAGGTGTTTTCATTGATTCTCGTATTTTAAATAATTATAGTGCGTAGTTGGTATTCTATTGAGGACCTTTCCATCTCGATCTTTGTAAACTTCGTATTCCCGATATGCTTCCACTTTCGTTCCATCCACCACCTTCGTCCCTTCATAGACGAGTTCTAACTCCAGATTCATGGGGGTATTATGTTCCTCCTGTGCCACAGCTTCTGTTTCACTTTCTTCCGTACTGATCGGATAATGGGAAGGCTCTTCTGGTTTCACCCGGGGAGACTCCATATAACCGATTAAAGCAAAAATTCCCAAAAGGATTAAGAAAGAATACATCTTCTTCATAAAATCGACCTCCACAAAAGTCTATGTACAAGCATCTTATGCATGCGCTCATAAAAAAAGGAACTCCCAGGCATGGAAAGTTCCTTTTTTCTATCCATTTAGTAGTGAAACCCACCCTGACTATGGTGATAACCTCCGTACCATGGATTGTAACTCCCATGTCCTTGATGATATCCATAGCCGGGCGAGTAGGTGCTGTGCCCGTGTTCATAACCGTAACCTGGAGAATATGTCCCTTGACCATGGTGATATCCGTAACCGGGAATGTACGTGCCGTGGCCATGATGGTACCCATACCCAGGGATATAGGTGCCGTGACCATGATGATAGACTCGATCCAAACCGATCGCCCCTTCCTTTCCCTCTCATTAGCCTATGTGGAGCGGAATCTGTTGGTCTGGGCAATTTTTTCATAAAAAAATAGACACGCTCTTATAGAAAGAGCGTGTCTACCCCATTATTTCGCTTCAAGATTTACATTATCGATATAGATATCATGGGAATCTGCAAATTGTCCCATTAAGAATTTCAAAGATGCGACATCATCTTTACCCATCTCAAACTCATACTCATAACGCTCCATGTCTTCAGTTAAAGAGACCTTTTGACTGAGGAAGCGCGTATAAGCCGCGTTCTCGATCGTCACCTCGATCTCTCTCGCTATGGTTGATCTAGCATCAAAAGATAAGGTGTAAGTGCCCCCTTTGCTAAGAACAAGACCAGGCTGCTCGGCTAAAACACTCCATGCTTCATTGCCCGCATTTTCTATCGCTACTTTGAGTTCTTCATCCATAACGTCAATATTCGCACTCGCATCAAAGTGAATATACTTGGACCACGATTCCATTCCTTGTGAAAAATCACCATTTTGGAAATTGATCGGAGCAACGATGACCGACGTTTGAATCATACGAACGTTATCTAACGTCACATCCCCGTCTTCTCCCCCTAAAAGAAACCTCAGCTGACCGACTTCACCAGACAACTCCTGGGGCAGTTGGAATTCCAACGTATGACTCGACATTTCTTTCGTCCAAGAAACCGCTTCTTCACTGAAGTACTGGACAGAACCATCTTCACTAACCACTTCTACTTGAAGGCTTCTTGCTTCTGATGCCTTCGCATCGAAGGTCAATTTGTATTCCTGATTCTCAGCAAGCGGAATGCCGCCTTGAGTAAATAGGATGTCTTCGGATTGTTGACCGGAATCTTGAACGGTAATTTCAGCTTTCCGCGTTGACTCCGGTACAACCACACTGGCATCCGCACCATCTTGCGAGGACAGTTCCCAGTAGTTGAGACGCGTCATATCCCCCTGGTCGAAAGTACCGTTATAAATGAGGTTGCCATCACCGAGAGCCGGCTTCGAAGTGTCCTCTCCGATTTGATCGGTAATATCCTCCACTCGTACATTGCCCATCCATACAGGTGCAGTTCCATTGCCACCCAGATTGAATTCCAGACGCGCGGCTAAATCTGTATCCTGTTTAAACGTAAATGTATAGTCATAAGACTGAAGGTTCTCCGTCAACTCCACCGTTTTTTCACCAGAGTAATTCGCATAACCTCTTTCGGATCCACCGGATACTTTTGACATGATGTTCCGGGTCGTATTGGATTTTGCATCAAACGACACCTTGTACGTGTGTCCTTTTAGAACCGGAAGCTTTTGAATTTGCTGCAAAGACCACAGCGCATTTCCCGGATTTGTAATTTCCGTTTTTGCATAATTTTCTCCATCTACATCTTCAATGGTCAGATTTCCCTGCCCTTGGAAATCAGGAAGCTTAAGGAAATTCCAATAGGTTGGATCGAGCGTTTTTTCTGGGGAATCTACCACAGTTATCTCTTTTTCATAATTCTGATCATAGATGAAGTTCCCATCTTCTAGTGGCTGCTTGGCATCTTCCGGAAGGGTCTCCTCTTCCACGACAGGTTCGACCGGCTCTCTGTAATCTCTTCCCGTCAATTCATACACGCGCACATAGTCGACTTCCATTTTGCCTGGAAATTCTGTCGTTTCATCTGGATCACCACCGTACCATCCGCCGACAGCAAGGTTCAGGATCATATAGAATTCCTGATCAAACGGAGCAGGATACGCATACTGATCTCCTTGATTTGTCCCTTTACTGAACCAATCATTCAACGTTTGGTAAAGTTCTCCATCCACGTACCAGCGAATCTCCCCTGGTTCCCATTCGACGGAATACGTATGATAGTCGGTAAAGTCTTCTCCTTCAGGGAAGTGATACTCTTTGCCTGTATACGTATTGTTCGGCCATTCTTCACCGTAGTGAATCGTCCCTCCGATGTTGCTCGTGTCGCCCCCAGCCGCTTCCATAATATCGATTTCTCCTGAAGTCGGCCACGGTCCATACACATCATCCTCCGGCATCATCCAGAATGCCGGCCAGAAACCTTGACCTTCAGGAAGTTTCATTTTCGCTTCGAATTTTCCGTACTTCTTACTGAAGAGACCTTTGGTTTTCAGTTTAGCAGATGTATAATCATAGCTTCCAAACTCATCTGTAACCGGTTCTTCTTCCTTCTTCGCTTTGATGACTAAGTGGCCATCTTCGGTATAGGAGTTTTCGCTGGAATCGGTATAATATTCTTTCTCATTGTTACCCCAACCAGCAGCGACACCCTCTCCATTTTCATCGACTATCCAGTTACCGATGTCATACGTCCACTTGTCTGAATCGATTTCTTCTGCTAAAAATTCATCGTTCCAGACGAGCGACCAATCTGTAGCTTGTTCAGCTGCATCGTATACGACCACATTGTTCAAGTCAGCGTCCACCGTAGACACTTCGTTTTGGATCTCTTCATTAATATAAACCGTCCCGGAAACGGTTACATTTTCTAAAAGGATGTGCTCACCGTTGGCAATGATCAAATCACCACCGAAAGTAGAATCTGAGATCGTTACATCAGAGGCATTGATCCATCCATTTCCTTTAATGTCCTGACCTGTGTATTCTCCTTCTTCATGATAGTAAGCATCCACGACTCCACTCACTAATTGAAGGACGTCTTTACGTTTCACCGGCTTACTGGAACCGTCCCAGGCATCCAGTTTTCCTTCCAGTTGATAAGGAAGAAATTCAGTTAAAACGTTCTTCGCTTCCTCCTGCTTTATAGCAGAACGAAGGTTGATGTCAGAGCCAGCTGCTTCTTTTGTTTTTTGAACAGCCTCTTCCTCATCCACGCCAAACCAATGACTTAATACAACAGAATACTCTTCATAACTCATGGAGGCGTTTTCATTTTTCTTGTTGTTTAATCCATCGAACAGTCCCGTTTCATACCATCCTTGTCCAGTAGCCTTTTTGCTTTCTGACTTTTCAGCCTGTACAGACGTGAAACTTCCTAAAACGATAAACAGCACCATAAAACAATAAAAGGTTTTCTTCAATCTGTCTCCTCCTTTGATATTTAAAAACTAGGTGTGATTATCCTCTATGATGATTTTCTTGGCTGAACACCTTAACCATTCAACGATAGGTTCCAATTTCGAGACTGTTGGTTGGAGAGTGCAGCGGCTGATTCCATCCAGTAATGGAAGGAGGGAATACTCCCTCCTTATTAAACTGTTGGTTACGAAACCGGTTTCCAAATCGATCAAAAAATTTTATCTTTCAAAGCTGTGATTTTCTACCGTGTCTTTATACCAATAGTAACTATCTTTTCTTGTGCGTTCGAACGTCTCGAAATTCACATGAATGATTCCAAACCTTTTCTCATAACCTTCTGCCCATTCGAAATTATCAAGAAGTGACCACACGATATACCCGACGATTGGTACGCCAGCTTCCATTGCGCGGTTTAGAGCAGTCAAGTGTTGTTTAAGGTAATCCACGCGTTCTTTGTCGTGTACATTTCCATCTTCTGCTACCTCATGGTTATAGCAGGCGCCATTTTCCGTAATGTAAATAGGAACATCCCCGTATGTCTGATGAAGGTCTGTAAGGGTCTTGTAAAAGCCTTCCCCATAAATCGGCCAGCCGATATCTGTGCGGCGTTCATCGAGCGCGATTTCTTCGACTTGGAACAATCCGCCGTCTTCCTTGTAGCGGCCAAGACTTCCTGAATAATAGTTGATCCCCATCATATCGATTGGCTGGGAGATGATTTCAAGGTCGCCCTCTTCCATGTTCAAGGTGGCATTGTGCTCAGCAAACAAATTCACCAGAGTTTCTGGATATGTACCTTTGAACACGGGATCCATAAACCATTCCTTCTGCCACATCATCCCGCGTTTACACGCATCCACATCTTCTTGTTTCGGGCTGTATGGCTCAAGCCAACCCATGTTGGGGGCATATCCGATTTCTCCATCCGGAACGAGCGTGCGGAACGATTGGACCGCTTTCCCGTGAGCGAGCAACAAGTGATGAGAAACATCCACAGCCGCTTGTAAACTCGTTTTTCCTGGAGCGTGGACACCTTCATAGTTTGATAAGAAGGATGCGCACCATGGTTCGTTGATCGTCAGCCACTTTTTCACCTGACCGCCGAATTCCTGGAACATCGCGTTTGCATAAGCCAGGAATGCCTCCGTCGTGTCACGGTTTTCCCAGCCACCTTTTTCCTGAAGGACTTGAGGAAGATCCCAGTGATAAAGTGTAATCATCGGCTCAATTCCGTTATCAATCAGTTCTTGAATCAGGTTTCGATAATACTCGACACCTTCCGGGTTCAGTTCTCCTGTCCCTTCAGGAATGACACGGGACCATGAAATTGAAAAGCGATACATGTCGACACCCAGATCCTTCAAGTGCTGGACATCTTCTTTATACATATGGTAGCTGTTGCATGCGTGATCGCCATGATCGCCGTTCTTCACATTGCCGGGGGTGTGGGAGAACACATCCCAAATGGATGGTGTGCGTCCTCCTTCCTTTGCGGCTCCTTCAATCTGGTAGGAAGCTGTCGCTGCCCCCCATTTTAATTTGTCAGGAAATTGAATCGTTGTCATTGCCTTTACCTCCAGTTAATCTTTAAGAATCTAGCGTTCTTTCGTAGATGCACGTGGTACCAGCTCCGGGTCCACTTTGACATCCTGGATGTCGTGATCATCCTTGATCAAATCTTCCAGCATGTACGCCGCTAGCTTTCCTAGTTTTTGTTTATCTTGCTTTACAGTCGTCAGTGGTGGATCACTGTAACGGCAGGCCTCGATATCATCGCAACCGACCAATTGGATATCTTCGGGAACCGACAACCCTTCTTCCTTGATGGCTTTCAATGCGCCTAGGGCCATCATATCGGAAGCTGCGAAAACCGCGTCCGGAAGCTGGTCTCCTTTCAGAATTTCCTTCATTCCTTCATATCCACTTTCTTCGAAAAAGTCGCCGTAATAGATCCAGTCTTTATGGATGGGAAGTCCGAATTGATTCATGGCGTCAATAAAGCCGATGTTCCGGATACTTGACACGAGGGAATCCTGCTTCCCTCCGATGTACGCGATCTTGCGGACTTTGTTCAAATAAAGATACTCCACGACTTTCGCACCGATTTTTGCGTTGTCTGTCATAATGTAGCTGGACCTCGGACCCTCGAGCTTCAAGTCAATCCCAATGCATGGAATCTCACTTTTCGCAATGTCATGAACCGCCTCTTCAATTTCATCACCAGCGATGACCAGGCATCCATCGACATGGAAATGCTTACACCTTTCCAGGTACTTGCTTTCCCCTTTATAAAATTTTTCATTTGAGAATAGCAGCAAGTCATACCCTAATGCCCCTACGGCTCTTTTAAATGAATTGACGACTTCATTGAAAAAGGGGTGTGTAAAATCGACATTAATCTTACCGGCATAAATCAAACCGATCAGATTCGATTTTTTCGTAGCCAGAGACTTGGCTGAAAATGTAGGTTGATATTTTGTATCTTCGATAATTTTATAGACTTTCTTCCGCGTCGATTCACTGATGCCTCCATAATTGTTGATGATTTTAGAAACAGTGGCTGGAGAAACACCTGCCATTTTTGCTATGTCACGTATTGTTAAATCCATATCTTGTTCTCTCCTTAAAAAGCTAGCCGCTCTGTGATTACCATCTATTGTATCAACAATTCATAGAGGTTGGCATAAGATTTACTTGATCGACCCTTCTGTAATACTTGAAATGAACCAGCGATTGAAAATCAGGAAAATGATGATCAATGGAACGGTTGCCCAGAATACACCTGAAAGTAGCATACCGAAGTCAACACGGAACGCATTGTTCAATGAAGCAAGCGCTACTTGCAATGTGTAGGATGCTGGATCACGCAATACCGTAAACTGCCATAAAAATTCTCCCCATACAAGCGTGAATACGATGATTCCTAATGTTGCAAACGCCGGCTTGATGATCGGAAGCACAATGCTCCGGAAAATTCTGAAGTTCGAGCAGCCATCAAGTTTCGCCGCTTCCATCAACTCATCAGGTACAGACTCGCTGATGTATTGGCGCATTAAGAAGATGCCCAATGGATTCAGTAAGAACAGCACGCCTGCCCCAAGCAACGTATCCAACCATCCTAATTGAGAAACCAGATAGAACTGTGGAATCAATCCCAATTGAGGAGGGATCACCATCGTCAAAAGGATCAGGATGAAGAAAAAGTTTTTACCTGGGAACTCGAACTTCGCAAAGGCGAATCCAGCCAGAGAGCTGATCAATAATACCGCGATGGTTACTGTGGTACATAATAGGATTGTATTCCACATGGCCTGAAAGAATGGAATCGTATCCAGGACTTTCATAAAGTTTTGGACTAGTTGGTCACCCGGCAGAAGTGTCGGCGGAATGGAATTATAAGCAGCACTCGGCTGGGTCGCCATAACAAACATCCAATAGAATGGAAAAATGGATAAGATGGAAGCGATCCATAAGATGATGTAAACGGGAAGCGTCCCTTTTTTCAATCCTTTAGATTTTCTCATTTCTTAAACGCCCTCCTTTTCTGCTTACGACCGACACCAGAAGTCAACCACGTATTCAAAGCTGCTGCACCGACAATGATAATGAGTAACAATACAGCTGTTGCTGATGCTGTACCGAATGAACCTAAGTTGAAGGCATCACGATATAGATACATTACGACGGTCATGGCTTCATCACGGTTGAAAGCAGAAGATCCAAGGAATACCGCTGGTTCCGCGAACAATTGCAAGGCACCTACGGTAGACATGAAAACCGTCAGGATGATGAATGGTTTCAGCATCGGAATGGTAATATGAAAGAACTGCTGAACCTTGCCGGCACCGTCGATGGTTGCTGCTTCATACAAGTCTTTCGGAATACTTTGCAAACCTGCTAGATAGATGATGGTGTTATAACCGACCCATCGCCAGAAAACCATCAAGGAGATCGCGATTTTCGCTCCCCACTCGGACGTTTTCCAGCTGACAGGATCAACCCCGAATAGACCGATTACATAGTTAGCGAGAGCTGTCTCACTACTACTAAAAAACACTCCGAACACTAATGCCACGGCTACCATGGACGTGATGTAAGGCATAAAGATCGTCACACGGAAAAAGTTAGTGAAACGGATGACGGCCATATTCAGGAAGTAGGCCAAAATAATTCCTACGATCAATTGTGGAGCTGTTCCCATTAAACCGATGATGACAGTATTATAAAGAGACTTCCAAAACAACGGATCCTGAAGGACGACCACGAAATTCTTCAATCCAACAAAGTCCATCTCCCCGAGACCGTTCCAATCCTGAAAGGCCAATACGATACTAAAAACAGCTGGATAAAGACCGATGATTCCAAAAATGATGAAAAAGGGTGCAATATATAAATATCCAGACAGCATATCTTTTTTCTTTTCAGACATTTGGGTAGTGGATTTCACTTTTGAGGCATGCTGACGTTTTTGTACGTTCTCCACTCTATTCCCTCCTTTATGTAGGAGGGCCGGATGGAATCCATCCAGCCCATAAAACCTTTAGCGACTCACTAAACCTTCAATACGTTCGACAGCTGCTTCCCATTCTTTTTCAGGGTCTGCACCTTCTTGAACATTTCTTAGAGCTGTCAGTACTTCATTGTTTACCGTTACATATTTCGGTCCTTTGTACACTTCTGGAATTTCTTTTGCCGCTTCGGCAAAGTAAGCAGCTGTGTTCTGTCCGCCGAAATACTCATCGGAGTTGTTTACGAATTCTTCCATTTCGTACACTTCTGGAGCAGATGGGAACAAACCACTTTCTACGAAGGATTCTAATTGGTTCTCTGGAGAAAGCATCCATTTAGCGAATTTGTAAGCTTCTTCACTATGTTTCGTTTCAGAAGGAATCGCTACATATGAACCTCCCCAGTTTCCGGCGAAGTCTGTTGGAAGTGTCGTAACTCTCCATTTACCTGCGCCTTCTGGTGCGTTTTCAGTCATGTAACCTTTCAACCAGGCCGGTGCCATTTCAACCGCAAATCCACCTTGGTTCAAGGCATTCGCCCACTCCGGTGTCCACATTTCGAATGAACCTACGACACCTTTATCATGAAGTTCAACCGCATAGTCATACGCTTCTTTTACTCCGTTATCTGCTTCACCGATCAATAGTTCACCATCACGGTTGAAGTAGCTGACTTCAAGAGCATCCATGTTTGCACGGAATGCCATTTCCATACTGTCGACCATTGGTTTTCCTGTTTTATCTAAAACGGTGGTCGCTGCATCTGCAAATTGTTCAGGAGTGGAAATCATTTCACTGACTTTATCAGGATCTGTCGGTAGTCCAGCTTCTTCAAATACTTCTGTGTGGAAGTACATCGCTTTCGGACCTATGTCTGTCGGTAAGCCGAACAAGAAATCTCCTTCTCCATTTTCAGCCATCTTCCATTTCCAATCTAAGTATTGATCTTGAATTTCATCCGCACCTAAGTCGTATAAGTTAACAAAGCGATCCTGCGCTTCGCGGTAACGGTCCAATTGATCGACTTCGATCATCGTCAAATCCGGAGCCCCTGTTCCAGCTGAAATCGATGTGAACAAGCTATCGTGGTGATCGCCAAGCTCAGAGTTTTTGATATTGATTTTGACATTTGGATTCTCTTTTTCATATTCTTTCGCTAAATCTTCATAGTTGGTAGCACCGAAAACCCAGAAATCAAGGGTGACTTTGCCTTCACCATCACCTGAAGCCGAGTCTTCCTCGCCACTGCTACACGCATAAAGGAACATCGATAAGACTAACAACATAACGACGAATAAATTCTTTTTCACTTTCACCATTCCTTTCGTATTCCTGTCTAATTTCTCTTCCCCCTACATTAACGAAACCGGTTTCGTTAATGTTTAAAAAAAATCAATTGATTTAGTAGGTTAGCTTGATTATATCGACAAATGTATTCGTTTTCAATGGTTTTTTTAAATTTTTTCACAATTAAACCTAGTTTTTAGTAAACCGGTTTCCTTATATTTCATATGAAGGATTTATTTCGTTTATTACATGGAACAGTTCCTTAGACGCATTTCTTGTCATAACAGCATGAAAGCCGATCAAAAGGGAATAGAGTATTGTAAGCCAAAAACATCGAGGAGGAAAGAAATATGTTATGGCTCTTACTATTCATTCCAATCGTATTGATTGCTCTCTCCCTCTACTTCGCCCGAAAAAGAAAAGCTCAGCCTCATGTCAATATGGCCAATGAAGACAAAAAAGCCTTTGAAGAAATATATTATGACCAGGGAGCTGCCAAAAAATCAGCCGACCCTAAACATACGAAACCTTTTTAAAAAGCACACAAAAAAACGGAAGCTCTTCAGCTTCCGTTTTTCAATGCTCATGAGAGGAATATGGATCTTCACCCAGTAGAAACCTTTCCAAATCCTCAATATGGGGGGTTCTGAAAACAATCTCTTCGGTATCTAATACAATAAATTGTGGCAGGTCCTCAATGTTCAAAAGTTTTTTATAATCATAAGGTTCCTCCGGCACTTCCTTTAGAACGTTGAAAGAATAGAGTCTGTTCTCCCAGACTTCCGGATCGCTGAACATTTGGTTGATTTCGCTTTGGAAGGCTTCCAAAGAACCCTTTTCACTATTAAATGCCAACACACTATAACGACCTTCTACCCCTGACGTTATTTCGTCCATCAGCTCCTCTTTTTCTGAGCTGCAACCGGCAAGAAGGACAAACATACCAAACATAAAAACGAGAAACGTCCTCAAGTTCTCTCCCCCTCTATGGCACATACTCTACCGATCCTTCTATTAATAAAAAGGGTTACCTTCCTTATGACGCTTTTGTGTTAGGATGCCGAAAAGTCATAAAAGGTTCCTGGAACCTTTTTAACGACCACAATAAAAAGATATGGAAGGGGATTCTTAGATTTTTGACATCCGAGCGTTCTGCTTTCACTCTTTCATTTCTTCACTCCACTGTTGGTTCAATAGATGATTGATCCCAACCGTCCTTTCCACATCCAGTACAAAAGCAATCCCTCTGCCCGGCTCATCAAGTCTTGCTCCTCGTTCAATCGCATGCAGGACGCCATCACACTTTTCCTTCACGATTAATGTCAACACCACTTCTTTTTCAGGTTCGATTAATATATTAAAGAGCTTCGCCTTTTCATGTATACCTGTTCCACGTCCTGTGATGATGGTACCTCCCTCTGCTCCTGCTTCTTTAGATGCATCCACGACTTTTTCTGCATCTCCTTTATTCACGATTGTCACAATGAGATCATAGGAAAGTTTCTGCTTCTCCACCTGCATCACATCCTCACTTGCGTTTTGTTCTGATTCAAGCCCTAGTCCGATCATATGATTGATGCCGCTGATATTTTTCGTGTCGATGACAAATCCTATGCCCTGTCTCGGACGGTTCAGTTTTGCTGCATGGATGATGGCATCCATGACCGAATCATAAATAGAATGAGAGACAAGAGTTAAAATGACTTCCCGCTCCCTTTCTACAGGTATACCAAGAAAACGCTTCTTTTCATCCATTCTGAAACCTTTCCCAAAAAGAGTCGTCCCTCCCTGTGCGCCTGCAAGAGTCGAGGCATGTACGACTTTTTTAGCTTTTTCTTTTTTAACGATCGTTACTATGAGCTTTTGTCCGGATGTTTTCTTTGTCATACTGTTCCTGCTCCTTTCTCCTGTAGATCACACCTAGTGTAAGAACTGAAATAATGGGTGCCAAAGCTACGAGAGCCACCATTCCAAACCCATCTAAGAGCGGATCGCGACCTTCGGTAACAGAAGCTATGCCTACGAATAGACTCAGAATAAAAGTGGCGGTCATCGGACCTGTGGCTACTCCACCAGAATCAAAAGCGACCGATGTGAACGTTTTATTGGAAAACCGTACGATGATCAAGGCGAACAGGTAACCAGGGACCACAAAATACCAAATAGGGATTCCGATTAAAATACGCACCATGGAGAGAGCTATGGAAATGCCGACACCAAAAGAAAGGGTATAGAGCAATAATTTATGAGGGATATAACCTCCAGAGACTTTTTCAACCTGATGGGTCAACACGCTGACCGCAGGCTCTGCATAAATGGCCACAAAGCCGAGAACAAAACCGATGGGTACAAGCAGCCACGTGTGCTCTATCGTTCCAAGTTTCTCTCCCATCATGCTTCCGACGGGTAGAAAGCCGATATGAACCCCTTGCAGAAACAAGGACAGACCTGCATAAGTCAAAAAGAAACCAACAAGGATGTCCTGTAATTTTTTCCATGGAAGCTTTAGAAAGACAAGTTGAAAGAGAAGAAATAAGAAGAATAGTGGAATGAGTGCTGTAGCGACATCAAACAGGACGTGCCAGAAACCATCGAAAATTTTAATGTTCACCCATAAATCACCCCTAAAAGGAGAACCGATAAAATCGGGCCGATCGATGCCAAAGCGACAAGTCCAAATCCATCACCTGATGAAGTTTTGCCACGCATAACCGAAGCCACACCCACCCCGAGTGAAAGAATGAATGGTACGGTCAAAGGACCCGTGGTGACTCCACCTGCATCAAAAGATATCGGGACAAAAACACTTGGTGTAAAGGCCGCCAGGAAAAAGACGAGGCCATATCCTCCTGCAAGTAAATAAACCATGTTGATACTGAAGATGATCCGAAACATGGCGAGTGCGACAAACACTCCTACCCCGATCGCTACGGAAAGGATAAGAATGTCCATTGGAATCTGTCCACCAGAGACCTGATCGACCTGAGAGGAAAGTACACGCACATCAGGTTCTGCTATGGTCACGACAAGACCTAGAAGAAATCCGAAAAAAATGATCAGCCAGACTCTTTTCGTTTTAGACAAGGCCGACCCGATCATTTCCCCTATGGGTAACAACCCAATATTGACTCCGAGCAAAAACAACACCAAGCCGGCACCGACCATCCCCGCGCCGATGATGAATTGTAAGAACATGTCCAACGGAAGCCAGACTAAAGTGAATTGAAGGATGGTGATGACAATCGTGATGGGGAGAATGGAGAGGACGACTTCAAGAAACGTCTCTTTAATATTGTCCATCTAAAGCCTCCTAGGAAAAAGTTGAGGAGCTTGTCTATGGATGTTCCGTTTCTAAAAAGTTTTTCTGTACTCATTATATCATTAAAAACATGCAATCATGATAAAGATCCGCGACTTACCTTTTTTACAACGATAACCGCTCATTATAGGTCATACAGACGAAGACACCAGACTCACGTCCCTTTACGTTGAAACAGATAAATCGTCCCAGCGAGGACGATCAGGAAGCACAAGAATAGATATGTACCGAGTGCGAGATCCTCCTGTTCCACCGGTTCTCCTTTGTCCAGGAAAGAATCTGATGCTTCATTCTTTTCACTTCGGTAGGTGTAAGCAGCTTCCCGCTCTGCTTTTCTATAAACACCCTTTCGTTCCTCAACAGCAATCATGTCTGTTGTGGGATGGCCGGATAATTTATAATAGTCCGTCCCTTTTTCAAAAACGTTGGAGAAATTCCCTTCATACTGTTGCATATCCGAATAAGCGGTCACTTCGCCGATCTTCTCTTCCACTTTCACTTCTGTGGCTTCTTCTTCAACTACATAAATGTAACCATCATAGACGACAAAAGGATTGGCCCACGATGTGGCTGAAGCCGTTATTGATAAATAGAAAAATGGGAAAAGTAAACAACAGAGCATAACCAATAGCCTCATCGTCTCCCTCCTTTTCAACATAGTCGTCTGAACATGGAATAAGTTGCAAACAAATTATTTTGAGACACGAAATACAGCTGATATGATAAATGTTGTTAAAGAAGAAAAGGGGCATTCTTGCCCGTATATTATAAGTGAAACAGAAAAGAGGTTATCCTATGTCTGTAAAAGGATTAGCAAATACGAAATTCTCGGTCCTCGACCTTGCCCCTGTGATTGAAGGCGGGACGCCGGCGGATTCTTTCCGAAACACGGTTGATCTTGCCCAGCATGTTGAAAAATGGGGATTCACAAGATACTGGATGGCCGAACACCATAACATGCCATTTATCGCAAGTTCCGCCACTTCTGTTGCCATCAGTCATGTGCTGCACAATACGGACTCCATCCGAGTCGGCTCAGGCGGAGTCATGCTTCCGAATCACGCGCCGCTTGTTGTCGCAGAACAATTCGGCACACTGGAAACCCTGTTTCCCGGACGTGTAGATTTAGGTCTCGGACGAGCTCCAGGAACAGACGGAATGACGGCTCGGGCTCTAAGGAGAAATTTGGATTCTGATCCTAATGAGTTCCCTGCGATGCTCGATGAGTTAAGAGGCTATTTCGCCGGAGATCACCACATCCGGGCGATTCCTGGAGAGGGACTCGACATTCCGGTTTGGCTGCTCGGTTCTAGTGGATTCAGCGCACAACTTGCGGGACAACTTGGGCTGCCTTTCTCTTTTGCCAGTCATTTTTCACCGAACAATACACGCGGTGCTTTGAATTTGTACCGTTCCAGTTTCCAGCCTTCGGAAACGCTTGATGAACCCTACGTCATGGTAGGCGTGAATGTAATCGCTGCAGATACAGATGAAGAAGCAGAAAGACTGGCAACTTCCCTGCAGCAACAATTCCTGAATCTCGTACGAAACACGAATCATTTGCTCCAGCCCCCGGTTGATGACATGGACGAAGTATGGACAGCCCAGGAAAAAGCAGCCTTAAGACAGCAACTTGGCGCTTCCATTATCGGAAGTAAAGAGACAGTGAAAGAACAATTGAAGAAATTCCAGGCGGACACCGAAGCTGATGAGATGATGGTCATTTCACAAATCTACGACCACGACGCACGTGTGCGCTCCTATGAAATCATTTCTGAAATAATAAATGAATGATTGCGAAAGCTTTCATTTTGCACAAAAGTCCCTCTGTTCTTCAGAGGGACTTTCCTTTATGTATAAAAAAGAAGACAAAGATCCTGCACTTTCAGGAAAGGAAGAATAGCATAAGCTCCATTGCCCTTTAAGATTTCATCATCCGGTATGTTTTAAAAAAGAAGACCACAGAAAACAGGAAAATGACCCTACTCATTCAGCACCTTCGTTAACAATCGAATGCCTTTCAGCACTTTTGCATGATCTCCGCCGTTATTTCTGGCATGAAGCAAAACAGGACGGACCGATTCCACCGAACGTCCAAATTCATACATCCAGTCGTATCGGGGCACCATCCATAAATGAAAATGGTGGGTCGTGTCTTCGTTGTAAAAGTAATAGACATGCTCAATTCCTAACACTTCTCTTTGCGCCTTTCTGATCTTCGTGATGAACGTGATATAATCGTGTTGTTCCTCTTCTGTCAATTCATCAAGGCCCTTAATATGCCTTTTGGAAGCTACAATAACTAACCCTCTAATCGGATAAGCGACATCCTGGTGTGCATGGAAATGCACTGTTTCTGCAATGACTCCACCTTCCGGTTCCACTTTACCGCTTGTCAAAGCGCAACTAAGACAGTCCACTTCCACCGTATTTCCATTCGCTAATGTAATTGTACGCATACTCTTCCCCCTTTTTCATTTTTCTGTTTATAGGATCATTAACGTTAATGATAAAGGCTGACCTCTATTAAGTGAGGTCGGAAATAAGACCAATCATCCTTCCAATCCCTTTTATTAACCAAATAACCATTCGAATTGGGAAAATGATCAGTTCAGGTAACCAGAGCACCAGCTCAAACAGAACGTCAAAAACACTTGATCTTTCCGTGTTTTGTCTTCGTCGTTTCAACACTTCCTGCTTACTTTTCAACCATTGTCTCATTTGCGGTTCCTCCCTATCTATCTTACGGTTACTTTTTATGGAAGGTTTCACAGATGAAAAAATTTCCTCGTTTTACCTCTATTCATTATATACAAACTATGTACATAAGAGGAGGTAGATGTTGATGGGAAAAAGAACGTCACAGATGAACGCAGCGAAAACGAACAATAAAACTCCGAAAGAAAGCCTGCCGATTGAAGAAGAAGTCGGGCACCGCACCAACAGGAATCGACCGAAGCAGGGACCGGGAGCGAACGAATGAAAAAAATCCAGAGGAATCTTCCTCTGGATTTCTTCATTCGAGCTTTATTTGAATTTTTTCCGTTTCATCTTCCGGGACGTTCACCCACAGTTGTCTATTTTCTTTATCATAATAATAAGCCTTCGGTCTAGCCCACAAATCACTTTCTTTTGCGACAAGTTCGTATTTTCCATCAGCCGCATGTATTTTTCTCGGTGTGTCCACATCTTCCAAATGCAGTAAGGACATCCCTTCCATTTTTTCCTCTCTTTCCACTTCAAGCTTCATCTTGTTCCTTTTCAGAATGCGAAAATGTTCATTATGATTATCACTTTTCTCCAATCTGACGTTTGAAAGGCGCACAGCACTTGCCCCAGCCCCGTCAATTGAAGCTCCTATTTTCAAAACCTTGTCTCCTTTAGAAACGACATTGTGAATCGTGACTTTTTTTGTATCCGGAGTAAATGTCCGCTTGTGAACCTTTTCCCCATCCCGGACATACCATACCCCTTTTGCTTCCCCTTCAATATCCACATCCGCGCTCACCGTATAAAAGCCTTTCCCCACAGCTTGGTAGTACCATGATTCTGAGACATAGGCCTTGTTCCCTTTGAAAACCATTTGATCCTCTTCCAGGTGCGTGTTCGATATGTTGCCTCTGGTCCATTGAGAGAGATCCAGCGTTTCAACCCCATTGTGAGGACCAGCTTTCCTGATGGAAACAGAATCCAGACTGAAGTTCCCTTGCTCTGACCCTACTTGAACGATATTCGTACCCTTATTTAATTTGATCTTCACGGTTTGGTCCGCCCAATTCCCGTCTGCTTGAGAAAGCATGACCGATTCACGATCGATCATACTTCCCTCCTCTTCATTTCTCACTTGAACGAAGGCCTCTGTCTCTCCAGTCGCAAAATATTTCAAATCTATCATGTAATCTCCTGTTTCATTGGCATCGATCGCATAGGTGATCTGCTCATCGTTCGGACCTACATCCTGTAAATAACCGAACCCTTCATGACTGTCTTCCGCTTTAGAAAATACGATTCCTTTCGAATAAGAGGCTGTTTCTGCTTGTAATACTTTCTCCGTATGCTCAGGCGTCACTTTCAGAACGACACTATCATGTGGTTCAAGCGTTACCGCATGACCCGACTGCATACCTAAATCTTTCTGTTTCCAGACATCACGGACGAACCCCCGTTCCACGCCTATTTCTTTATGAAAGTCGAATTGATACGAGCGCATTTCATCACTTCTGTTAAACAAGGCGACAGCCCATGAACCGTCCGGAAACTGCCCGACCCACCGCTCACTATCCCGGCTTCCGTCTTGACTATAATGATCTCCTGTATAATAAATGGGTTTGCCTACGAACCCTCGTCTGTTGAATTCAATCAACTCCGAGTTTTGGTAATACTTATAGTTGTCGCCAATCGTATCAAATTGGTCTGCGATGGCAATCGGTGATCCAGCCATGGTATAGAGGGAGAGGGTCGTCTTCTTTTCATTCTCTGAATGATCTCCGCTGAAAGTATTCAACTTAAGAAAATCACCATCCAAAATCATGCTTGATCGACCGCTGATGTCCGAAAAGCCGGTAAAACCCTGGAAAGAATTGGCCCACTGGGACCACCCTTCCTGCCATCTCTGCCTGCGGGCACTAATATGATCCCACCCACCTCCGAATGAATCTTCATTGATGCGGATCATATCCCCATATTGAAGCTCAAGTTCTCCATGATTGTACAAATGCGGCATGACAAGGCTTAAGAACATTTCATTTTCCTTTGCCGCTTCTGACATCCACTTTAACTGGGTTTCATAATGTTCTCTTCCATGAGCTTTACCAACTCGACCGATATTCGGGTCTGTTCCATCCTCATACCAGGAGAGGAAATCGACGCGCAGAAAGTCCGCTCCCTGCTCCTTGAAGAAATCAATATATCCTTTGATATATTTCTCCGCATCGGGGTGCTCTACATTCACCCAGTACAACGCGCGAGCATTCCCCTGTCCTCCATTGAACCGGTCCCCATCTGTCGGGTCATCCGGATCTCCCTGGTCGATCAATTCAGCGACATAGGTAGGCCCGTCCGGATTATTTTCCGTGCCTTTGACAATGTATTGATCCGGATTTTCCACGACTTCCGGACTCACCCACAGAGGGTTATAATAAATGCCGAAGTCCATGCCTCGCTGTTTGATGTAATCTCCCCAAAACTTCCACGTATGGCCTTCCGGATATTTTTCTGCAGGATATTGAAAAGAGCTTTCTTCGTCTTTCTGTCCTGCTTTATAGAGTTTCACATCATCAAGTTGAAAAGAACTGTGCTCACCGGCTGCATCAATGTCGAAGGCGATGGTGAGCTTTCCGTCCACCACATCTGCATCCATTGTAAATAGTCCATATCGAGGCTCATCGTATTCATTGGTCAAACCTTCATCCAAACGTAACACATGCTCCATGCCCCCATTAAAACCGTTCAGCTTCATGAAAGCTTGGCTCGTCCCGTTGGTATAATTGTCCGTATCATTAGGAAACTTCACCCGGGCCTCTACTGTGTAACTTCCATTTTCTAATCCTTCTACTGTCTGTGAAACTTTTGCTGTGAAAGGATCTGGATGATAGACATATAATTTTTGTCCATCATAAGCATCATTCGCGTCCACTCCGGAAAAAGCCTCCGTCTCAATGGTCCATCCTTCTGCATTCCCAAGCTCAAAGTCACCGTTAAGCAGCAATCCCTTCCTTTCGAATTCACCTGTTTCCATATTCAACGGTCGGGACATCCAGTTATCGTTATGAGAAACGACATACCCATTCTTATTGAGTAATGTTGCGCCTTCAATCCATCCATCCGTAGCAATCATGTCGTATCCATAAGCTTTAAAGTTTTCCGCCATCCAGTCGATATTCGCTTTGAATCTGTCTTCCGGCATGTATGTATTTTTATCATGCTGATGTTCATAGGTAGAAAAATACATCGGGCCTGCACCTTGTCTAGTAAATGAACTATCCTGAGCAGAAACGGAGGTGGTAATGCATGTTGAAACAGCAATGGCTGACAAAACGGCAAGAGGTACGCGCAGGTTAGAT
The DNA here is from genome assembly GCF_035818575.1 of Halobacillus sp. HZG1. Taxonomy (NCBI): domain Bacteria; kingdom Bacillati; phylum Bacillota; class Bacilli; order Caryophanales; family Bacillaceae; genus Halobacillus; species Halobacillus sp. HZG1. The sequence goes on along the minus strand of NZ_JAYLVQ010000079.1, from coordinate 32,506 downwards.
TGCCCCTTCTTCACTTGTTTGGGTGTGGCCATGAGGATTCTCCTTTATTATAATTTTGGAAATCAAGGTAAACGTTTACTCTAAACTTATTGTAAGCGGTTACATAAATCTTGTCTACCAAATTCTGAAAATTAAAACAATAGTACTGTGTCAGAAGATCATCGCAACTTCTGCTTTCGAGTAAACGTTTAACCTCACCAAAATAAAACCGCGACCTAAGTAAGGTCGCGGACGGTATGTCGCTCGATTATTTGATGGGGCATGATGATGCTCTGAGGGTTCGTCCCTGACTTCATCATTCCAGACAACATTTCCACCGCTTTTTCTCCCATTTCTCTAAGCGGCTGGGCGATGGTCGTGAGAGGAGGGATGGACATTTCAGCTATTTTACTATTGTCATAACCAATAATCGAAAGATCCTCCGGGACTGGAATCTTCCACTCATAAGCAGACGAAAGGGCCCCCACCGCCATTTCATCACTCGCTGCGAAAACTGCCGTCAAGAGCGGGTGCTCTCGTATAAGTTCAGGAAAAGCTGCTTTTCCATGTTCAAAAGAAAACCCACGCGCATCAATCACGGCATCACTCCGAAGATCATGATCTTCAAGAGCTGCTTTGAACCCTCTGATACGAGGGCTCCCCGCAATAGGATCCTCTTCCATACCACTGATCATCCCGATCTCTTTATGCCCTTTTTTTATTAAGTAGGAAGTTGCTGCATACGAAGCATCATGGTCATCTACTTTTACGTAAGGAAGAGAATACTTCGCAGACTTTGTCGAAACAAGCACTGTAGGAACATGCATTTTCTTTAAAGCTTCGTAGTACTCATCGGTCAGGACTTCGCTTGCGAATACCATTCCTTCCACACGCTTTTCATCAAGGAGGTTGAGGTACTTTAACGTCTTTTCACCTTGAGATGCCGTGTTGCAGACAATCACACTCTGCCCAAGATGATGAGCCATTTCTTCAATCCCATGCAGGAGTTCGGAAGTGACCATCCCTGATATTTCCGGGAATAATACCCCGATGGTTTGTGTCTTCTTATTAATCAAGCCTCTCGCAAGCGCGTTTGGTCGATACCCTAGTTCATCCACAGCCTTCATCACTTGCTGACGTGTTTGCTCTGAGTAGCCTTTGGAAGACTGATTCAGGATTCTTGAAACGGTCGCGATGGAGACGTTCGCCTGCTTAGCTACATCTTTGATTGTTGCATTCATCTTCATTCCTCTTTTCCCTGCTGCTTCCCTAACGTAGTCATTCTACTTCCGCATGCGTTTCTCCTTTTTCTAAAAAGGAAAACGAAGCTCCAGAGGGGCTCCGCTTCTCTTCTATCCTATGAATACCATTGGTGCAACACATGGCTAACCAAAGATGGTTCCGACTACAGAAATGCGATTGTCCCTTTTGGGACAATCGCCTCATTCCATCGTAGCAATTTTTGTGTAGATTTCATTCAAGTTGGTATATCCTTCTTTCTTTAATTGTTTGATACAGGCCACCCATAATTCAGCGGTTGCCAAACTATCATAAAGCGCATGGTGCCTTTTTTGAATACCAATCCCAAAATGCTCACAACATTCATCTAGCGTCAACAGCCCTTGCTGGTTAGGAAGAACCTTTGTTAAAAAGGCGGTATCGACAATTCTATGCTGAAACCTTTTTTTCAAGGCGATCCATGTCGCATGATTCATGAATTGCTTTTCATGATTCGCATGATGAGCGACAAGCAAATCCGCTTTCACATACTGATAGAAACTCTTCAAAGCGTCACGCAGTGGTGGGGCGTCTTCGATCATGCTGCTTGTAATCCCCGTCAACTCTTCAATATCCTTAGATGGCGCAGCATCTGTTCCGACCAAGGTGTAAAACGTTTGGCTGTCGATTATTTGATCTCCCTTTACTTTTACCGCCCCTATAGACAAAATCTGATCACCATTGTAAGGATAAAAGCCGGTCGTTTCCAAATCGAAAACCGTAATACTTAAATCATCAAAAGGAAGGTCGAGAGTATTTGCGTTTTTCATCTCTCTCTCAAGGTTCCTTAAATAAGCCATATTCGACGGATCATTCTGATTCAATGAAGAGAAACCACCGCCGATTTTACCGGACAAATCTTTTACAAACTGTACAAAAGGGTTCATCTTCGACCCTCTTTAATGATGGTTTTCGCCATTTGATGGAGTTTTTGAGCCCGTTTGACCTGCTTTTTCAATTCCTGTTTTTCCTCTTTCATTAACTGTTCCACTTTGATCACGTGGACATGCTGGTAATCCTCCGCATCTTTTTTCAGTTTCAATCTTTGCTGCAGGAATTGTCGGAAATCATTTTCATATTCAGAAAGAGTGGGATAAAGAGAACGCAGCGCTTCAAATCTTGATAACGTTGAAGAACTAGTGACATGGTGAAAAAGGGACAGAATTCTTAAAGCGTTAATGTAAGGAAAGTAGACCGTCTGTTTCAGATTGAAATGCCCCTTTTTCTCACCACTGTAATCCGGTAGCAGCTGCCCAAAAACTCCTACACCCTTTTTTACGTAATTGACATTATCCAGCAACCTAGTCAAAAGCGCTGGTTCTTCATCGATCACCGCAAAAGATGCCTTTTTGACTTGAAACAGCAGATCTCGTTCCCCCACCAACACTCTGGAGTCAAAGAATATAAGGAAATGACGCAGCGCCTGCCACTCCGCCTCTTTCAACCACTCTGTAATCTGCACCGTGAACAATTCCACGGACTGACACCATAATGGATTGGAAGCCATCACATTCCCCTCGCACCTCTCATAACCGACGACAGCCATCCCTTCTCTGATTTCTTTCCCCAACACTAAATAATAGTCCTGGTGCTTCTCATCCCCATCAAAAATAATGCCATGATCTTGATCACTCCATAACGACTGCTCATATCTTCCGGCACTTCCCATCAAAAAAAATGCAAAAGGAGCAGGAGGAGGCCCCTGCTCACGTTCAACCTTTTCTTTTGCCAGATGGAAAGTATGATGAATCAATTGGTCGTGAAAAGCATTCAACTGCAAATGATCACCGCTTACAGATTCAATCATCTCTTCCCGCCATACTCTGATTTCTTCATATGTCTTAAACATTCATTCCATCCTTTTTCATTACGTCTTTATGCTCCTGATTTCGTCTTTTGAGGAGGCGTTAAATTCTCTGGATAACCATAGCCACCGTGCTCACTTAAATCGAGACCCATGATTTCTTCCTCTTCAGATACACGAAGTCCACCCATCGCCTTATCCATGATTTTCAGAATGATGAAAGAAACGATAAACGCATACAACCCACTACTTACAACTCCGAGCGTCTGTACCCAAAGCTGCTCGAATCCACCACCGTAAAACAAGCCGGGGCGACCTACAGAAGCAAGCTCTGGTGTTGCAAACAGACCGTTCGACAGCGTTCCCCATACACCGACGACACCATGAACAGAGAGAGCGAAGATCGGGTCATCAATTTTCCTTTTATCAAAGAAACGCATGCTGAAGAATACAATTCCTCCACCGATCAAGCCGATTAATACCGCGGCCCAAGGTTCAACGAAAGCACACGAAGCTGTAATCGCTACAAGACCGGCAAGAGCACCATTCAGCGTAGTCGGTACATCCGCTTTTCCTGTGACGGCCCAAACCATCAGCATCGCACCGATAGCACCAGCACCTGCTGCCAATTGGGTGTTAAGAGCGACATAACCAAAGAATGCATCTGCAACGCCGAATGTACTTCCTGCATTAAATCCGAACCAGCCGACCCACAAGAGGAGGACACCTAATGCTGTAAACACTTGGTTATGGCCGGCAATTTCATTGGAAGAACCATCTTTGTTGTATTTCCCGATCCGGGGTTTCAAAATAATCGTTGCCGCTAAAGCTGCCATAGCACCTGTCAAGTGGACAACCGTTGAACCGGCGAAATCCTGCTTCCCGTGTTCACCTAACCAGCCGCCGCCCCAAATCCAGTGAGCAATCACAGGATAAACGAGAATAGAAAATAAAATAGCGAAAATGACGTAGGCGACAAGTTTTGCTCTTTCAGCAAATCCACCGAAAGCAATCGTCATCGCAATGGCCGCAAACGCTAGCTGGAATAGAAAGTCTGTGGATCCCGCAAGACCTTCTCCCATCGTCGTTGCATCACCATAAAAGAAGTTAGAGAAGCCAATAAATCCATTTCCTTCACCATAAATCAGGCCATATCCTAATGCCCAGAATACCACAGAAACAATACCTATAGTAAAAACCGTCTTCCCTGCAATATGACCCGCGTTTTTCATTCGTGTCGACCCGGCTTCCAGTAATATAAATCCTCCCTGCATCAATAAAACGAGGATCGTACAGACGATGATCCAAAGATTGTTCATTAAAAAAGTTGCATCCATTCTCTTGACTCCCCTTATGTTAGATTTTATAACATTTTATGTTATTAAGCATTGTATCAAAGTCGCAATATTTACACAACTATAAATGTCAGGTTTCTTAACATAGGGTATGATTGGGATTTTCTTAAGTTTCCTGGAAAGGCAGTCCCATCGTGTTTTTTATTAAAAAACAAAAAAAGATCCCCATCTTTTAAGATCAGGGGATCATTCTACTCCATTGACTCCATGGAGGAGATTGTATTTGGAATGTTTTTGAAGTAATTCTGAGACAGTTACGAATTGATACCCTTCCTTTTTCAATTGAGGGAGAATCTGCTTTAATGCTTCAATCGTCTGCGAACGATCGCCACCAAAATCATGAAAAAGGACAATGTCCCCATTCCTCGTGTTGTTTAATACGGTTTTTACGATATTGTGGACACCAGGCCTTTTCCAGTCTCTCGTATCTTGATGCCACGACCACATAACAACCATATACCCTTCCTCATTGGCTGTATTGACAATAATGTCGTTATACACACCTCCTGGTGGACGAAACAACCTCGGAGGAGCTCCTGTCAAACTCTCAAGAACTTCTGCTGTATTGTCCATTTCATGAATCAGCTCTTCTTTCGTGATCCCTGTAAAGTCAGGGTGATGAAAGCTGTGGTTAGCAAGCTCGTGACCACTTTTCACCATCGACTTGATGATCGAGGGATTCTCCTGAGCTCTTGATCCAACTACAAAAAAGGTGGCTTTTGCGTTGTACTCCTGTAAAATATCCAGAATTTCAGGCGTGTACTCAGAACTTGGACCATCATCAAAAGTAATGGCGATATACTTTGATGAAATCGGAACATCCCAAATCGCCGTCCCCTGCTGTTCATAATAATTTCTTGTATGGTTTTTTGCGTAAACGCTTACAACACTCAATTGAAAAACAATGAGAAAAAGCGAAAGATACAGGATGATTTTCTTCAAGGGAAGCCCCCTTTCTTTTTTAATTAGTTTGCGGGTAAAAAAGCTCTCTTATCCAAGCTAAAAAACGGAAAAAACCAGCCCCTTACCGGAGCTGGTCAATCCTCATCATTTTTGAGGTTTCAGTATCGTCCGCTGTAAAGGAACGCCCCCCATAGGAACATTCCTTTCAAAGAATACATAAGCTTTTCCGTCCACAATAAAAACATGGTCTCCCTTATAGTGGACGTCTTTATATCCTCTATCCCTTAATTCTGCACTAATCGCTTCAATATACGCTTGATGATTCATATAACGTTCATCAAAATCCATTTGTATATGGCCTTTACGATACCCCATCAACCAGTTAAAAAACAGAAAAACGCCAATACCGGAAGCAGTACCAAGTATAATATAAAGCCAAAACATATCATCACCCCATTACCTGTATGTACGATAAGTCTCAAGTGAAAGTTTCAGAAAAATAAAAAAAGACCAGGATTTCCCCTGATCTTTTTAGAGGGTATTTCTCAGCCCCAAGCACTCATCCCGCCTCGTACATTGGTGATGTTTTCGAAACCTTTCTTTTTCAATACTCTCGCTGCGTTTGTACTTCTCATTCCGCTTTGGCAGATTAAGACGACTTCTTTGTTACGGTCCAGCTCCCCTGTTCGTTTTGAAAGATCGGAGAGAGGTATATTTTTAAACGGTTTTTTATGATTTGTCCGATACTCTGCGGGCGTACGGACATCAACCCATTGGACATTTTTTTCTTTCAAACGCTCTTTTGCTTCCTGGACAGTTATATTTTGAACACCTTGGGCTGGCAACAGCTTTCTAATGATGAACCAACCGAGTAACAATCCGATTCCCCACGGGAGAATAGCTTCCATTTGTTTCACCTCTTATTTTTCAATCATACATGGCATCGCCCGGCACTCCTGTTGCTGGGTTGGAATGGTATAACCAATCACTTCATACCCTTTTCTCTTCAGTAGTCTTGCTGCCAAATTCTTTTCAACTTCATCTGAACAAATGAGTACAATCGGTCGCTGTGGTATATCTTGATGATGTCTTTCTAAATAAGCCAGCGGCAGACAAACAGCCTGCCCCAATTTATCCTGAGATGACGTTTGATAATCTCTCGTATCAACGGGAACGACCATGCCATCTTCAGACGTTACTTCGGACATATCCATCTTTTTGACATGGGAAGCCGGCAAGTATCTATGAAGGATGAAGAGCCCCGTCCCCACGATTAACGTTACGATCAACACGAATGACATGATGTTCCTCCTTTGTCTTGAACTAAGATCATTTTATACCCTGCACGGTATGTATGTCAACAAGTAAACCTCCTCTTGTTACCAATGAATATTTAAGCAGAGAACGAGGCTCTTTTCCAGAAAAAGGGCTTATGCCTAGCCCACCACCTGCTGAATTCGATTAGAAGCTGTTCATAACAAGAAAAGCCTAAAGCAGCAGCTTTAGGCTAATGGAACATTCTTTAATTGATCATTCGATTCTGGTCTTTCCAAAACTTCTTGCGGATGATGACTTTCTGGATCTTTCCAGAAGCAGTCTTTGGTAATTCTTCGATAAAAGATACACTCTTTGGTGCTTTGAAATGCGCCAACTTCTCCCGGCAAAACAGAATCACTTCTTCTTCAGAGAGGATTTCTCCTTCTTTCACCACCACTACCGCATGGGGTACCTCGCCCCACTTTTCATCTGGCACAGCTACAACAGCAGCTTCAAGTATGGAAGGGTGTTCGTATAAGGCCGCCTCCACCTCGATGGAAGATATGTTTTCTCCTCCGCTTATGATCACATCTTTTTTACGATCGACGATTTCAATATTCCCGCCCTCATCAACCACTGCCATATCTCCCGTATGAAGCCACCCATCCCTTATCGTCTCATTGGTCGCTTCCACGTTTTTATAATACCCTTCCATCACGTTGTTTGATTTTGTCACGATTTCCCCAATGGATATTCCATCACTCGGAACTTCATCTCCCAGCTCATCTACGACCTTCACCTGGCTGCCGATCATGCTGTAACCAGCCTTTGCTTTCAACCGGTAACGTTCTTCCGCTGGCCGATCGATGTCCATCGACCGAAGTTCCGAGGTAGTAATGAGCGGTGAGATTTCCGTCATCCCGTACACCTGAATGAATTTCCATTTCAAATCTTCCTCCACTTTACGGACAAACGCCGGCGGCGGAGCAGAACCGGCGATCACGACTCTTACGTCCTGATCAATGGATGGCCGCTTCTCTTCGTAAGCGCCGATCACCATGTTTAATACAGTCGGCGCCATATGTAGCACGGAAACTTGGTGCTCCTCTACTTTATCCAGGATCAATTCAGGATCTGTTTTTCGAAGCATCACTTGTGTCGCACCATTCGCCGTATAATAAAAAGGAGATCCCCAGCCGTTGACATGGAACATAGGCAGCACATGGAGGAGAGTATCCTGATCCGTAACCCTTAGGTGATGCATGGATGATAAAGCATGGAGATAGTTGGAGCGATGACTTAACAATACCCCCTTAGGATTTCCCGTCGTTCCACTCGTATAGAGTAAAGAGGCGATGTCTGTCTCTTCTACATGCTCCCGTTCAAAACGGTCGGATGAAAACTGGGAGAGCCACGACTCATACCCTTCACTGGAAGAATCCCCATGAACAATCACTTTTTCTATAGAAGGAAGCCCTTGTACAACCTCTTGCACCAGCGGCAGGAGAGTATGATCGACGAGAAGCACTTTACTTTCACTGTGCTCTAAAATGAATCGATAGTCTGCCGGTTTCAATCTTGTATTTAACGGAGTCATCACCGCCCCCAGTTGAAAGACACCATAGAACCCTTCCAGCATCTCCGACGAATTCGGAGCTAGATAAGCAACCTTGTCCCCTTTCTTTACTCCCAAAGATTCAAGCCCTCTTGATAACTGATTGACGCGAGCGTTCAATTCCCGGTAAGTCAAAGTCCAATCATCATCAATGATTGCCGGTTTCTCCCCATATAACTGTACCGCTCTGTCCAGAAACTCTGTCAATATCAATGGAACATGCATCGGATACCCTCTCCCTTTAACTTTATAATTAAGCGCTTACATATTATTCTAATTGTAATACTGTTCTACATCAATAGTCGATTTATATCCGTGTACACAAACAGATAATTTTTCCGCAGTCCACAGGCATTTGCTTCTGATGGGTTCAAAGACTTATGTAAAGAGAGCTGTCATGCAGCTCTTATGAATCTTCAAAACGTGCAAGACCTCGCCGGAAGGCTGCGAGGTGATTCAATGATGCATTCCTTAACTGTGTAAAAACCGTTCTCACATCCTCTGGCAACTCATACAATAAGAACTTCTCATACATGGAAATGTTTTCGATTTCCCCCTCCACACCAGCAGCATATGCCGCTTTGACACTGTCAGGAGTGATTACATATTGACTGGCATTATCGGACGGTATAGGAAATTGATACCTTGTGAAAAGTGTATTCAGAGCAGTGATGTGCCGCTTCTCCGCTTCCTGTATACGGACGAACGTCTGGATATCACCAAACTCCCTTCTGATAGCATCATACCGGGCCTGGGCAAGGTATTCATCCTGGATGGCATAAGTCAACATGTCTTGGAATGTTAATGAAGAAGCATTTAAAGCACCTGTTGCCCCATAATCCTGCTGTCTGATCTGGGCACGATCCTTTTTGGGATGCGAAAGAAAATAAAGAAACCATACCGCATGGTTCTGCTCATCAGCCGCCGCCTGGCGGAACGTTTCTTTGATGGAAAGATCCTGCGCTTTCCGTTCTATTTCATGATAGAAGTCCGTCGTCTTTTGTTCATCAATAAATGCTGCATCTATCCCTTCCCTGTATTGTTCGGAGCAAGGGGCATCGATTTTCGGGGAGGGTTGTTTTCCGGTCAGTTGCTTATAAATACTAGTGAAAGCCTCGTAGTGACGAATTTCATCCTGACGAATCTCATAAATCTGCTGTCTTGCCTGCTGTGTAGGAGCTAAATCAGCCAATTTATTGTAGCAGGCAATCGCACTGTACTCCCCGTTAATCGCTTTTTCAATATCTTTGACGATTGATTGGTCACTTTGGACGCGAAAGTAACCATCATACCCATAAGAGTTAAATGTATATCCATATTGATTCCGATACAACCCAATCAACCTCCTTTTAGAAGTCATCAACCTATCCTATGAAAACTGGGCTTTTTTTGTGTGCAAGTCAAATACCCAGAACTTTGATAATGGATCACTTCACACAGAAAAAAACGTAATGAAGAATTCCTCTTCATTACGCTTCTATGTGACATGTTTTATTTTAAAAACCAAGAACACCCTTACAAATTTCAATAAAACCCTTCCGATCCTGAGGGGGCATTGGCTAGTAAAGGCTGCGGTTGTTTTTCTATCCTCCGGTTACCATTCGTAAGAAGAGCTCTGCGTTCGAAGGCACCAGGATATTCAACGACCCAACCTTGTTCATCAATGACTAAAGCGGTCTCATAATCTCTACAACGGTATTGAAAAATCCTATAGCCATCGTTGTCTCCTAGATACGTGTATACTTGGAGCAGTGGACATACTTCTTTCCTTAATACATCGATAAAAACCATTTTGAACGTCCGTCGTTCTCCTACATGCCAAGTCACACGATTGATCGGCAAGGTGTTCGAAAAAGGAGTAATGGTCATATCGACGTTCGTCGCACCATCCAGGTTCTCATCGTATTTTCCATTGATCCACCATTTATCCTGATTTTCCGCCTGGACAACAAAAGGTTCCGTCTCCTGATCTTGATAAACCTTCACCTTTTTGGTCTTCCAATCCAATCCGAGCTTCAACTCATAAGAAAGATGGTGCGGCACTCCCTGATCAACAAGCAATACCGTTCCTCGTACCTCCATGTGATTGGTGAACGTTCTCAAAGTTAAATGTTCCGCCCCAGCCGACTCCAAATGATTCCACATCACACGTTGCTCCATATGATTCCCTCCTAAATGGATTTTTCAACAGACCCTTTCCTCCGAATGACTGTCCAACCAGGTTAAGAACCGACCATTTTCATCCCTCTCTGAATCCCATCTCGCTCCTCCTTCTCTTAAAATTCGCTACCTGTTTTGAAATTCCTTCCTTTTTTTACATAGAGAAGGATAGAGGTCAAATACTAAGTTAATCATGTTGCTATCGTTTCAGAAATATATTCAGAGTAGGAGGTGAGAAGGAAGTGTTTTCATCCAAGTGGCGCATGCTGAAAAAAGACCTGAAGGCCGCATTGAAGTCAAGCCCGTCTTCATTGACGACAGAGGAAGAAACGCTGGTGAGGGAAATTAGGAGAATCACTCAGGAGAAAAATCGGAATAACGTGACACGTACGATGGCGTACCTTCATTTTTTTCAAAAGCATCCTGAGATTCATTGGGCATTGCTCGCCCATCTTGTATCTAGAAACGCCGGCTGGAACATGACTGACCTGAAGGGTGAATACCTGCCAAAGCTTTTGACAGGAAAGGAAGGAACAGACTTTTTCGTTTTCTTAGAACGGGGAAACTGGCTCATTTTTCAAGATGCCTATCCACAACTATTGTTGTATGATGCCAGCTTGAAGCATGGACGCCCTCTCTACCACCTATTAGATGCGTTGAATGTTTCCAAATTCATGAAGCCTTTTTGGGAACGCTATTGGAAAAACGGAAACAGCGAAGAACTGACTAAAGCGCTAATCGTCAATGAACAGCATTATATCGAAAATCGGGTCATAAGAAATCACCTGTATATGGCGACTGTTATGGATAAAGTGATGTTCAAGCTTCAAGATGTGCTTTCCATGAACCATATCCTTTTCCCTTATGTGACACCCATTCAGCAAAAGATAAACCTTGTAGGTGGAACAGTCCACCACTTTTCGGCCGTGGATGAACGCATTCTCCTCGGAAGATCCCTTTATGAGCTTCTTTATGGTGTTCGGTCACGCTTAGATCAAATTGCACAATGGTGCTCCGCTCATGCACACACAGGCTCGCGCAAGGATTATTGGCCGCAGCTGTTCAATGATATCAACGAAACACCACCGGGTCACGTTCATGAAATGACCGTGAGCCCATGCAAACGAAAGCAGAACGGTCCTAAAATTTACAGTCCCAGGCTTGAGATTGTGTGGGAGGATTGGGTCCATGCAGAAGCGGAAACAGGGGATTGGTTCAGGAGTGTACACGTTCTGGATTTGATGAAAAAGAATGCAAAGGAATTGAGTGGAGATATTGAACCGGAGTATTGCCGGACGTTGGAAGAAATCGAGTTCGCCTCCCAAACGAAGCACACGTTCTTCCAGAAGCCAGAAGAACGATTCGAAGACCGCCCTTAACTATGCCACTGATTTTTTCGTGAAGTTTGTTGGATTAGTTTAAGAACCTTACCAACGATGAGGTCCGGGTTCTCTAAATGAACAGAGTGGCCGGTATCAGCGAAAACCTGATCTGTGCACAGGGTCAGTTCTACTAATAACTGCTGATACTCCCGCCAATGTTCAGAAGGATGATTAGCGCTAATGACAACCACTGGCAGAGATTGTTGTAAGGGCTGGGCTTCCCTTCAATATCCCTGCACTTCTCTAGCGTATTGATATTCTTCATACGCTGCAAGGAAGCTTTTCGGACGATAACCCATGTAGTGTAATGCTTGTTTAACTTCTTCATTCCATTCGTTACGGCCCACTTTCTGCGTCATGATCCTTAAGTAATCTACATTCTGTTCTCATCCCCTATTGTCTTGGCGCAAATAACATGACACATACGCCTATAAGGCAAATCCCCGCACCAATCCAGTCATAAAAATCAGGGGTCTTACGGTCCACGCCCCAACCCCACAACACAGAAAGAATGATGAACACCCCGCCATAGGCGGCGTACACACGACCAAAGGATGGGAAGCTTTGAAACGTAGCGATCACCCCGTACAAGGCAAGGGTGAATCCTCCGGCAATCCCCCAGGAAAGCGGCTTCCCTTCACGGATGGCGAGCCAAATCAAATACCCTCCTCCGATTTCAGCTACTCCTGCTAGTAGAAATAAAACGAATGCCTGGATCATTACGATCCCTCCTGTAAAACGACGATATCTATAAATTTTAAGGGGATTCACCTACCTGTCACAAGCCAACAAGTATCATCCTCCATAATCAGGACTTAACTCACTCCAGACATCCAAACGATTTCCGTTTACATCCTCAAATACAAAATTCAAACCAGGGTGACCCCTGTCTTCGATTTCTCCCACTTCGACGCCTTTGTCTTTTAATTCCTCCTGTAAAGACCTCAAAGCTTCTTTTCCATCCACTTCAAACGTGATAGCAAATCGATCGCTACCATCCTCATCTACAAAGTTGGATGTTTGTTCCGGTGAAGACTTTACCAAGAAAATACTGATGTCCGCTAAGCCAATGATTGCCTTCTGCTCATCCTTATAATGGATGACTGCTCCAAGCTTTTCTTTATACCAGACTGCGGATCTATCAACTTCCTGGACGGGTAAGTAAATGGTTCCTACTCGGATTAGTGGATGGTTCATGATACGTCCTCCTATCGATTTACGTATTCCACCAAATGCTAGAAACTCCTTCTTTCAATAAGTTTCTCATGTTAAAAAAACCCCCTTTTCTTGAAGACTCAAATTCGAGACTTTTGTTAAGGGGGTGGGTGCTGCGGGGAATAGCTCGCTTTCCGCGGGAGCGCCATTCCCCTCCGCCCCTTTGCTATATGAGTATCTCGAAACCACGCCCGGAAAAGGAAGCTTTTATCTTGTAAGGAAAGTAGAACATTCTGTATATTATCGCTTTTATGAATGGAAAAGCTTGTTATAAGCGCTTTTTGACTATAGGTCAGGATTTGTGAAGAGAACTTCTGCTTGGCAAAGGGGTGGTTGGGAAGCTGCGAGACTCCCGTGGGAGAAAGGAGGCAGGCGAGATCCCTCAGGACGTAGTCCGAGGAAGCCCGGCGCTCCCCCACAGGAAAGCAAGTTGCTTCCCCTGCCATATTCGTTAATAACTCAAGTCTAAAAAACAGGGCAGGCGTTAGTCATAACGCTGCCCTGTTTTGTCATTTTCTTCTTCCTCTTCCCTATCTTCTTCATGAAAAGGCGTTTCTGTTTGTCCGCTCACATAATCGAATGGTGTGTAGGAATTATCCGGGTACTGTTTTTTCACAAACATACGATAGCCGGTGCGTAGTACAACGGCAACGATTAAGCAGGAAAACAACACCGTAATGATTGTTGAAACCATAAACCGCCCCTTATATCTTTAATTTAACGGCTCTTGTCGCGAGCATTGTTTTAATGTGATGATCGATGGTTCTTCCTCCACCGAAATCATCTTCATAGATTCCTGCAATGACAAACCCTGCATCTGTCTGTCCCTGAAGCTGATCTTCCAGTGTGTGGCCGAACTCAAGCGTTTCGCCTTCCCTCACTTCTTCCTCTTCAAGTGCGGAGTAAGGAATCTTGTGTGCCACTTCCAACTTTCCTTCATCCTCTTTTTCTGCATCAAACAAGTAGAGGACGGGATTCATAAAGCCTGAAATGAGTGTTCCTTTATCCTTCAAAACACGTGCCGCTTCTTTCCATACCGGGCGGACATTTTCGATGAATACGTTGGCCACAGGGTGAACAATGAGGTCGAAGGTTTCATCAGCAAATGCTGATAAATCTGTCATATCCCCTTTAACGGTTTTCAAATCGAGCCCTTCTCGTTGAGCTACCTCCACGTCTTGTTGCAGTTGTTTCTCTGACAAATCAAAAACCGTAACATTAGCACCTGCGGCAGCAAGGACCGGTCCTTGCTGGCCACCTCCGGATGCGAGGCAGAGAATCTTTATGCCTTTGATCGATTCAGGAAACCAATCTCTTGGCACCTGACGATCTGCGGTCACACCGATAGACCACTTGCCGCAACGAGCTTTTTCGATTGTTTCAGGGGTTTCGCTTTGGGTGTAACGTACCCCGTCTTCCACTTTCTTGTCCCATGCTTTACTGTTATGTTCTGTCGTTTGACTCATCTTTTTATTCCTCTCTCTGTTCAATCAGTAAGGTGCTTCCATCTTCAAATGACGGTAGATCAAGCTGGATGACCGCTTGTGTGCATGCGGTTTCCATAGTAGTGCTTTAACTCGTTTAAAAGAGCTTCTGCGTCCTCTTCAGATAAGTTTTCTAAGTAAATGTTCTCGTCCTCACCTTTGGCTGATTTTATAGAAATGACATCATCCATTTGCTGGATACGCTCAATTTCTTCATCTGCCAGACGAGTATTCGGATCTGCAATGCCCAGCCGAATCTCGAGGATATCATCTTCCAAGCGCACATAATCTCGCTCAGGCATTTTGTAATAGTGAATCATTTGCCAAATCCCTAATAGAAAGATCACACCTGATCCGAAAACGATAAATGGCTCGACACGGCCGTGCAAATACAGTGAAATTTCTACCGGTAATACCCCTGTGAAAATGTTAACCAACGAACCCCGCGCTTTTTTCCCCCATAATTCTGTGTTGCTATATTTATAATTCAAGACATCACCCTCTGAAACCTCTCGCTGCGAGACTGATTTGTCGTATGTAGCGTTGAAATGATTGCTTCAAGGTTAAAAATCGACCTTTTTCCTCGTATTCTTCCAACATGACCCGAATGAGGGGCAAACCATAGAGTTTTTGGTTCCTTCGTTTATCAGATATTTTCATGCCCATTTTTTTATGGTCCTGGATTTTGATGAACTCTTTTGAATAGCGCTTGATCTTCTTTGTTTTTTGTCCTTTGAGAAGAGAAAACAAATCTTTCAACAAACACTCACTCCTTATGCAAGACTTCCTCATCCGATAAGTGAATCACCAGCGGTTGGATAAATAGGACGAGTAACAAAAGGAAGACAGCGAAAAACAGGGCTGATGTCAGTCGCATTTGAAACGTTTCTACTAATAACATAAACACAAAAAATGCCGAAACCGCTAATATCCCTGAACGATGATAGGACCGTTTCGTAGAATAATGTTCCTCTCCGCAATGCGGACATTCTTTCTTGCCGCTGACTTTTATCGATGAAAGCAGTGCTCTTCCAAATGGCCAACTGCGTCCGCATGCCTTACACCTCACCTTGTTCACTCTCCTTTAATGCTTCCACTTCTTTTTCCAAGTGTTGAATCCGCTCCTCCTCGCCTGTTGATCGAATGTTACGGACAATCGCAAGAACACACCCGATGACAGCGATTGTCACACCTATCGTTCCAATGAAGAATACAAGGAAAAAATCGATCATTTTGTTCCCTCCTGCTTTTCTATACGGTCGATATGGTCCGAATGTTTCAATTTTTCCGAAAGAAAATTATGGATAGCTCCCTAACTAAAAGGAATAACGTCCGATGCGAAAACAAATAACGACCTAACGGAGCGCACTAGCCCAACGACTTAACTCAAAAATCCTCACAAAAAATAAGCACTCCATAGCGGAGTGCTTATTTTTTGAAGGATTTCCAGTTGAGATCACTTTCATTCAACAGTTCCTCAAAGCTTTTGTTTGCTTCTGCTCGCTTGCGCTCTTCGATACGGCGCTGCTTTTCCTGTTCTTCACGTTCATCGGCCTGCTGTTTCAGCTCTGTCTTTTTGGATTTCAGCTTTGATAAAACATCAGCATTAAGCTGATCGCCAAGAGAACCGGGTTGCGGCTTTTTCTTACTCATACGGTCGCCCCTTCTTTCACGTCTTTGATCGGGATGATCGGGTTCAGGATGCCGTCCGGGCTGGAAAGGCGGAACGTGCCTCTCATGAAATCAAGCTTCATTTCTTTTTTGAAAAAAGTGGCTTGCTGATCATCGATAATGACGGAATAATCATCATTTTCTACTTTGAGATCTGTAGGGCGTTCTTCTTTTTCCAAACGAATGGTTGGCAGTCCATTCACGCCGCATCCACATCCTTCGGTGTCATAAAAAAGACGGATGAGTGGACGCTCGGGATCCTGAATGTGTTCTAGCTGCTGCTTCGCCTCTTCTGTGATGCGTAGTTTCATCGTTCATCCCTCCTGTTTCTTCTATTGTAAGAAAACTCAGCCTCAGAGGCAACGGTTATGTTTATTCTGCATAGTGTCCACCGACCAGACGACTGCGGTGGCGGGCGGTTCCTGCATTTGTCCAGGACACTGCCCGGAGAAGCATATCCTGCCCGTAACGCTCGCGAATCTCATCCATCGCATAGCCGAGGTCCCTTTTTTTATCGCGGCCGTCATCAAACAAGTCCAGTTGGACATTGGCATCTTCTGTAATGTTTCCAAGAGTGACGGAGATGCGGCGGACGACTCCGCCATTATAAAAGCGTTGGAACAAAGTGAGGCAGGCGTGATAAATATCCATCGTAATGCTCGTCGGATGTTCAATAGATACAGAGCGATGAAAGCCACCCGCCCCTTCACTTTTGCTATAGCCGATCCCAAGAGAAACCGTTCTCCCTGCATGGCCTTTTTTCCTTGCACGTCGAGCGACTTCTTCACACATCTCGAGGATGACGTACTTTACTTCTTCAGGATCCTGGTAATCGCGAAGGAGAATCTGACTTTTCCCATAGCTCACCTGACCGTGAATAATCGGAGCTCCGGGGTCGGACAAGTCGATACCATTCGCGTGGTAGTACAGCTGGTTTCCCATCACACCAAACGTTTTTTCCAGACGATCGAGCGGGAACTTCGCCAATTGCCCGACAGACCAGATGCCCATACGATTCAACCGATGCTCAAGCCGCGGGCCAATGCCCCACATTTCCGACAAGGGAGCGACCGGCCATAACTTCTCTTGAAAGTCATCAAACGTCCAGCGGGCGATGCCTTTCTTTTTTGCTTCAAGATCGAGACAGAGTTTGGAAAGCAGCATGTTTGGGCCAATGCCGATCGCTGCATCCAGATGGAACGTTTCTTTTAATTCATCGACGATCATTTGAGCCGTTTCTTCGGGGACACCGAATTTCCCTTTATTATCTCCTACCTCTAAAAAGCTTTCATCGACGCTGTACGTATGGATCTTTTCTTTCGGGACGAATTTGTGAAAAAGGTTCGTCACTTGAGTAGACACTTCCAAGTATTTTCTCATTTGCGCGGAGACGATGACAATTTCCGGCGCGGAAGGAATTTCGAACAGGCGGCTCCCTGTGCGGATCCCATATTTCTTTTTCATTGCCGGGGTCGCTGCCAATACGACACTCCCCTTCCGGTTCGTATCCGCAACTACAGCAAGCGGGACTGTGAGCGGATCAAGCCCGCGGTCAATGGCCGCACAGCTCGCATAGAAACTCTTCATATCCACACACAAAATCCCCCTGTCCGGATACCTCCCATAATCAATGCTCGGATGCCCCATGTCGTCTCCACCTCCTTTACCTAGTATATCCTCATTATGCGAATATACGTTCGCTTTTGCAAGTGGCAATTCCTTCTACCATTTCCTGTCTGACCAGGTCTTACATATATTGGCGGTACCAGGTCATACAGATTTTCCCACCTCACCCAACCAAAAAACCTCTTCCCTTAATGGGAAGAGGTTTTTTGGTTGGGGGGGCCGTTATTTTTTGTTGAACTGTTTTTGCATGAGTTTTTCCATCGCGACTGGTGCGAGGGAGTAGACTTTGCTTCCCGAATCCATCCAGGAAGGCATATTGATTTCCCGCTGTTTCGTGAATAAATGGTGGACGACAGTCCTTGCTACACGGTTCGGATCAAGCATAATCTTATCGACCGACTTCTCATACTTTCCGCTCGGGTCCGCTTGTTGAAAGAAATTGGTCCTCACAGGTCCTAGATTAACGGAAGTAACATAGATACCTAATGGCTCAACTTCCATCCTTAAAGCATTCGTAAACCCTAAGACTGCATGTTTAGTCGCTGCATAGACCGCTGATTTAGGTGTGGCAATTTTGCCTGCCTGTGATGCTATGTTGATGATGTGTCCCTCTCCATGCTGGACCAAATGAGGGAGCAGCTGATGCGTGGCACGGAACAAGGACTTCACATTAACCGAGAGCATACGCTCAATATCCTGCCAATTCGACTCTGCTACATGATCGAACACGGCGATTCCCGCATTGTTGATCAGCCCATCAATGGATCCATGTTCATAGCAAATCCGGTCAATCGTATCTTTCCATTCTGCATCATTCGATAAATCCGCAGGGTACCATGGACATTTGACACCAAAGGCCTCTTCAATCTTCTCGGCGATGATTTCCAATTTGTGGGCGGTCCGTGCCACAAGAATCGGCGTGCCGCCTTCCTGCGCGACGTGTATCGCGAGAAATTCGCCAATTCCGCTTGAGGCTCCCGTGATCAATACTTTCTTTCCTTTTACTCGTTCATTCATCCAAATCACCTATTTGCTTGATAGAATTTCTCTCCGTCTACGTAAGAAATCTTAAGCTTTCCTACGCTCTCTAAGTAGTCCAGTTGTCCGATTGTTTCAGACATCGTCAAACCGAATTGATTCTCGATGTGTTTCGGAAAGAGACGCTTGCATACGTCATATGCACGTAATGGGCCCTCGCTAAACATCAGAAGCACCTTCTCCGCCCGCTGTTCCTGCTTTTTCAAACGTTCGGGAATCAGCTCGTGAGCATGATTGAAAATTTTCCCGTGCCCTGGATAAACTGTACTGATTTCCCACTGCAACAACTTTTCCATAGAATGGCGATAATCAAGCAAAGGTCTTGGGCGCTCCTCTCCTTTGTTGTGAGGCGGCTCAAGTAAAGGGTTCGAAGAAATATGGGACAGCAGGTGATCCCCACCGATCAAAGCCCCATCACCTTCTCTGTAAAAGGACAAATGGCTTTGGGCATGGCCGGGCGTTTCAATCGTCACCCATTCTTCATGACCTGGCAGCCGGTCGCCTTCGATCAACTCATGCGTAAGCTTTCCTTCTGACGTCCACTTCAACGTTTTCCTCAATCCTTTTAACAATGGAAGAAAGCGCTCAGGCACTCCAGATTCCTTGTACATACCTTTGAAAAATTCCTCATAATGAGAGAAGTAGGATTCGTCACGCTCAAGCCAAGGCTTCAATTTCGTGTGGCCGGCGATAGTATTCACGTTCGGTAAACGTTCAACAAGCCCCATATGATCCGGGTGATGGTGAGTCAAAATCACTTGTTCAATATCTTCCGGCTGGTAGCCCACTTCCTTTAACTGATCAACTAAGGCTTTCCAGCACTCCTCCGTCTTCACACCTGCATCGATAAGGGAGAGCCGGTCACCTTTTACTAGATAAACATGAACATCCCCCACCGCATACGGGGTCGGCAATGTGAACTGGGTAATGGTATCCTTCAATGTCTTCATAACACTTCCTCCATACTGAATGATCATTCACTTCTCTACATTGTAGCATGATTGCCAGATCTTTTCCTCCAATATGACAAAGATTACAGACGTCTCATTATTCATAATTCTTTTTCTAGTGGGACTTTTTCCAAAAGACTTCAAATAAAAATTACTTCCCATTATACTTTAACGCGTCATTGTAAATTTTAAAGAAATGTAAAGGTCAATAAGGAGGAAGATCATGGAACAACAAGAAAAGAAAGGGTTGACAATGCGCATACTCGACTGGATTGAGCGCGTCGGGAATAAATTGCCTCACCCTGTCACATTGTTCGCAATATTTGCACTCATGGTTGTCGTCGCTTCCTGGATCTTCTCCACGATGAACGTGGAAGTCGAAGACCCAGCGACCGGCGAAACGTTACAAGTCGTCAACTTGCTTTCCAGTGACGGTATTCAATACATGTTTGAAAGCATGGTAGAAAACTTCGTAGGCTTCGCGCCTCTCGGTACCGTTCTTGTGACAATGCTTGGTATCGGAATAGCTGAACGCTCAGGGCTGATTAGTGCGATGCTTCGTGGACTCGTTACATCCGTACCACGTTCATTGATGACAGCAGCGCTCGTGTTCGGTGGTATCATGTCCAGTATGGCTGCTGATGCGGGTTACGTTGTTTTGACACCACTCGGAGCCGTTTTATTTGCTGGTCTTGGCCGTCACCCACTTGCGGGTCTTGCCGCAGCATTTGCCGGGGTTTCGGCTGGTTTCAGTGCCAACTTGCTCCTTACGTCGTTGGACCCATTGCTTGGTGATTTGACGATTCAGGCAGCAGCAACCATTGATCCTGCCTATGCGGATACCATCCTTTATACGATGAACTATTACTTCATGATTGCATCTGTTTTCGTCCTCACGATTGTAGGTACACTAGTGACAGACAAGATTGTTGAACCGCGTTTAGGAGAATACAAAGGTGGCGTGAAAGAAGAAGTCAATTACCTTTCTCCACTTGAGAAAAAAGGGATGATCGGTGCTCTGATCGCGTTTATCGTGACCATTGGGCTGCTTTCTCTGCTCGTCGTACCATCCTGGGGGCCATTGCGTAACCCTGATGATTTCTTAGCATCTCCATTTTTCCATAGCTTAGTGCCTGTCATTCTGATCATGTTCTTCGTTCCTGGTTATGTTTACGGGAAGATTACAGAGGAAATCAAGAATGATAAGGACGTAGCCAATCAAATGTCTGAAACGATGGCGAGCATGGGAATCTACATTGTCCTCGCCTTCACGGCAGGTCAATTCGTTGCCTACTTCAACCATACGAATCTCGGAAAAGTCATTGCTGTCAGCGGTGCCGAGTTCTTGGATTCCATTGGTTTCACAGGCATCGGTCTCATCATTGCTTTCATGTTCGTAGCTGGTTTCATCAACCTGTTTATCGGAAGCTCGTCAGCAAAATGGGCGATTATGGCGCCGGTATTCGTACCGTTGATGATGCAGCTCGGTTACTCTCCGGAGCTTACGACACTCGCTTATCGGATCGCCGACTCAACAACGAACATCATTTCACCATTGATGCCGTATTTCGCAATCGTCATTGCGTTCGCACAGAAGTATGATAAGAAGGTCGGTATTGGTACATTGATTTCTACCATGCTTCCTTATTCCATTGCATTCTTTGCCATATGGACACTGATGCTGTTGATTTGGATGTTGACCGGTGCACCAATCGGTCCTGGAGCAGGATTCGAATACAATGGTTAATCCATCATAAACAAAAGGGTCCGGAAATGATTTCCGGACCCTTTTGTTATCTAAATCCTGACCTGATGTGCCAGGATCATTAAACTTTTCAGACGATCGGCCGTTTCAGAAATGCCCACCTTTGAAGTATCAATCACCACATCTGCCCCCGCTCTCAGTTTTGGCAGCACATGAGTAAAACTTTCTATGATTGCCTTTCTCTCCTCTGGATGCTTTCCGTAAGGATTTGTCTTTCTTTTATTCACACGATCAAGCATGACATTTAAAGGAGCTTCAAGAAGAATGACATAATCAAAAGATTTATAGAACTTCCCTTGATTTGAATAACACCCGGAAAGGATTAAATGAGTGTGCCTTTTTCTTTCGATGAGATGGGAGATTTTTTCTCCATCCCATACGATTTCCTCCCCTTCTCCTGAAGCGATTTTTTTGTGAAACCATGATTTGATTATCAGTATCCACCACGTAGTACCCTTCATGATGCAGCCTTTGCAGGGCACTGGTTTTACCAACACCAGATAACCCTGTCACAAAAATAACCCCCACTCTACCACCGACTTTCCAAAAAAATAGTTCTAATATCCTTTCATTCCCGCTCTTTCTTAAAGAACTCATGAATAACCTGTGTCAAAATCTGCGGCAGTTTTTCAAAGCTGTATGATAATTCCAGTCGCTCCGTCCATTGATGCGGATCTCTTCCTAATGGTCCGATGTTGATGATCGGCATTGTGATCGATTCCATCACTTCTGACGGCCATTCAAACCCATTTCCGTGAATCGGCATCTGCTTTGTCAAATCTGACAGGGAAGAGGTGGAAGATGTCGGACCGATAAAACTCAAATCGCTCAACCCTGTAAAATACTCCACCACTTCAAGATCTTCGTCAAACTTTTCCTTCGCATAATCGATGGCAACCTTGGCCCCATGCAGAATGAAAGGATCATCATTCGAGGACACAGCTGGATAAAAGGGTGGGCTGTAAAAAAGGACGATCATCGGACTGATATCTTTACATAAGGATGCCAGACTCTGGACCAGTGTTGTTGAGAAATCCCGATCACCCTGGTCTCTCAAATTGACTAACCGGTTTTGACGGCGGTCCACTTCCATTTTTCCGTAACGTGCGACCGCTTCCTTGTATAACTGATCATAGGTCAGAATCGTGATATCCGGATGGAAAGCAGATGTCTGGGTACCTTCCAAATAAAAGGAAGCCTGATGATGGTAATGATTGATGATTTTCGCCTTCGCTCGCTGGGCTGCCTGCAGAAGCTTTTCATTCAATTCAGCAATGGACTGCTTCATATACAGGACATTGTACATCGCGACCGCTGCCTGAGGTGTCTGAACCGAATACTCAAATTTCAAATCGCGCTGCATCAGACTGAGTGGAGGCGGGGTCCGCTCTCCGCCGACCTTTTCAATAAAAGCTTCATTCAGTTCCATTTCCTGTGCCAGGTAACTGACCATCAGGTTGGCGTTCAAACCTCCAAAGGGCTCACCAGCATGTGTTTCTTTTCCATAGCACAAAAAGCCCGGCAGCGTCTTTCCGATAGAACCCGTGTACAAATAATAAGCAGGATCGCCAGGGTATTTGCTGAACATCGGTTCGCCGTTCAAAGCGGCTTTATAGACAAGTCCCTCTTTATCACGAATGTCTGCAAGAGCAGGAAGAGCAGCCAGCATTCCCTCCGAATTCACTTCTTCGTCCGGAACAGCGACGAGAAGCAGGTTCCCGTCAAACTCACCGGCCATCGCTTTTTCCAAAAGGGATAAATGTACGGTAAGTCCTGCTTTCATATCCATCGTTCCACGTCCGAACAACCAATTCCCTGACTCCAGATCACGGGCAGCTTCTTTCGGCAGATCTTCGATATTCTTATGTAGCTCCTGGGTGAGCTCACGGGGATAAAAAGCAAGGTTCTGATAGGATCCATAATCTTCGATTCCCACGACATCCACATGGGAAATCAAGACGAGCGTTTCCTTGGATTCGTCTTTTTTCACTAAGGCTGTCAGTAATTGACGCCCATCGTCCAGCGGGTGCAAGTTGAGGTGGCTGGGCCGTTTTTTATAATAATCGCGATCTTCTAAAATATAATATAAGTATTCGATGATTGCGATTTCCTCATTGCTGTTCGTTATACTAGGGTACTCTACAAGGGAACATAGTAGATCCGTCAACTGCTCTTTCGTCTGCCAAACGGTCATGGGGTCTCACTCCTTATTGACTTTTCCTGAATTATCAAACACAATCAAACTCATAAGCTACTTGGAAGAGGTGAACGTCACGATGAAAACCCTTATCTACGCTCATAGAGGAGCAAGTAAGCTGGCTCCGGAAAATACGATGCCCGCGTTTGAGCTGGCGCGTGCAGCCGGAGCTGACGGCATCGAGACCGATGTGCAGCTTACCAAAGACCAAATCCCCGTCCTCATCCATGATGAGAACCTGAGACGTACTACCAACGGAACAGGGTTCGTACAAGACTATACATATGCTCAGCTGCGCCTGCTTGATGCAGGAAGCTGGTTTTCTCCTAAATTTTCTGACATTTATATTGTAACACTGGACGAGTTTCTTCGCTGGTTTCGTGACCAGCCTATGTTCTTAAATATCGAACTGAAAACGAACGTCATTGCCTATAAAAACATTG
The DNA here is from genome assembly GCF_035818575.1 of Halobacillus sp. HZG1. Taxonomy (NCBI): domain Bacteria; kingdom Bacillati; phylum Bacillota; class Bacilli; order Caryophanales; family Bacillaceae; genus Halobacillus; species Halobacillus sp. HZG1. Next base: position 8,384 of record NZ_JAYLVQ010000079.1, on the reverse strand, counting down.
AACGGATTGTCTATGAAGCCCTAAAACGTTATCACGTTCTTGAGCGGACCGTTATTTCCAGCTTCAATGTTGATTCCCTCACACGCATGAAAGAAATCAACCCATCGGTTCAGACCGCATTCCTGACATCGACCAAGATGCGTAACCTCCCTCAGTATGCCAAGTCCGAGGGGTGTGACGCACTCCATGTAAAACACCGTCTTCTGGATAAGAGGCTCGTCAAACGCTGCCATAAAGAAAATCTCGAACTCCGCATCTATACGGTCAACCGTCCTTCCATGATGAAGAAGTGCTACAGCCTGGGTGTCAATGGAATTTTCACAGATGTCCCTCATCAGGCTATCGAATACCGTGACTTTTATCGAAAACGGAGAAACCGTTAATATGTTCTGGGTGTTTGCTGGGCTCCTTTTTGTATGGGTGATTCTGCTGATGGACTTCCTTATAGGAATGAGAAAAATTCCAAAACTCGAACAGACCCATCCTTCTCAAACGCGTGAGCTTATTTCTGTAATTATTGCGGCTAAAGACGAGGAAGATTCAATTCACGAGACGATTCATACACTGACAAAACAGGAAGGGGTCATGTTCGAAGTCATAGCTGTGAACGACCGCTCCACTGATCGAACAGGTGCGCTCATCGATGAAGCATCTGCGTTGTACCCTGATGTCCAAGCCGTTCATATCCGCCACCTGCCGGAAGGATGGCTAGGGAAAAATCATGCTCTAAAAAAAGGCGCCGAGCTTGCCACTGGCGCTTATTTACTTTTTACAGACGCAGACATTCAATTTGAAGAACAGACCCTCGCTAGAGCAATAACATTCATGAAAGCAGAAGAACTGGATCACCTCACAGCAGCACCGGATCTAAAAGCCCGCTCTTTTGCGTTACGCGGCTTGATTTCCTACTTTTTGTTCGGTTTCGGTTATTTAAAACGACCATGGACGGCGAACCAGAAGAAACCTAAAGGTGGGATGGGGATCGGAGCTTTCCAAATGATGACCCAATCATGTTATCAAAAAATCGGGACCCATGAGGTGGTGCGTTTCCGACCCGATGATGACCTTGCCATCGGACAGAAGATCAAGGCAGCTGGCTTCAGACAAAAGCTTGTAACAGCCAAGCACCTTCTCTCAGTCGAGTGGTATCCTGATTTCAAATCTGCACTGAAGGGTTTCGAAAAGAATGCATTTGCTGGATTGAATTATTCTATTGCCCTCTCCTTGTTTGCCCTTTTCGGTGTCCTGTTTTCCCAGGTACTTCCCTTTATTTTCGTCTTTATCGGGAGTCCCCCCGTTCAAATCATTAGCGCAATCAACATCCTTTTGTTATTTTGTTTATATGGTTTAACCACCCGTTCATTCACAAACTATCCATGGTGGATGGTATTCGGCCTGCCGATCTTTGCCATCCTGTTTGTTTTCATGCTTGCAAGAGCACTCATCCTGACATGGATTCGTGGGGGAATTGAATGGCGTGGGAACCGGTATTCGATCAAAGAATTGAAACAATTTTTCCGTAACTCGGAGGAGGACCATCATTGAAACATAAATTATTTGAACCCTATACAGTAAAGAACGTCACGTTAAAAAACCGGATTGTCATGTCTCCCATGTGTATGTATTCGTCAGACAACCAGGACGGTTACGCTCAGCCTTTTCACCTTGCCCATTACGAAAGTCGTGCGGCCGGACAAGTTGGATTGATCATTACAGAAGCCACTGCCGTTTTACCTGAAGGCCGTATTTCCCATGAAGACCTTGGAATCTGGAGCGACGAACATATCGAAGGTTTACAAAAAATCAATGAAGGCATTCACCGTCACGGAGCTAAAGCGGGGATTCAACTGGCTCACGCCGGAAGAAAGGCCAACTTAAGGGATGAAATTTTCGCCCCTAGTGCTGAAGCTTTCAGTTCATCCATGAAGGTCCCGACAGAAATGACAAAAGAAGACATTAAACGTACAGTGGAAGCTTTCCGCGAGGGAGCTCGCCGGTCTGAAAAAGCGGGCTTTGATGTAATTGAACTTCACGGAGCACACGGGTATTTAATCAATCAATTCGTCTCCCCTCTTACGAACAAGCGGAACGATGAATATGGAGGCACCCGTGAAAACCGGTACCGTTTCCTGCGTGAAGTGATTGAAGGCGTTAAACAAGAATGGGAGGGGCCTTTGTTTGTCAGAGTCTCTGGAGAAGAATATCATGAAGATGGAAACACGATGGACGACTTTATCTATTTTGCCCGTGAGATGAAGTCTCAGGGTGTGGACCTCATCGACGTAAGCTCAGGTGGTGTCGTGCCTGCAGCAATTGATCCCTACCCCGGATACCAGGTCACGTATGCTGAACAAATTAAAAAGGGAGCCGACATCGACACGGGTGCCGTTGGTCTGATTACAAGCGGCAACCAGGCAGAAGAAATTTTGCAAAATGAACGGGCCGACTTGATTTTCCTTGCCCGCGCGCTCCTAAAAAATCCTTATTGGCCAAAAGAAGCAGCAGATGAACTTGGCTACTCCTTAGAAGGACCCAGACAATACAATCGTGCTTGGTGAACAATTGTGAACTGCCGGAAAAACATCCGGCAGTTTTTTTATGGCTTTTCAAGTGTGTTCTCCCCCTTCTGGTGGTATCATGATAAGTGTAGGAGAGTGTTGGCAATGGAACTATTTTTTTTAGGTACAGGATCTGGTGTCCCATCAAAAGAAAGAAATGTCTCCTCCCTTGTCCTCCGCCTTCTTGAAGAGCGAGGAACGACTTGGGTTTTTGACTGTGGAGAAGGCACACAACAGCAAATATTGAATACAAACATACGACCGCGACGAATTGAAGTAATTTTTATTACTCACCTTCACGGGGATCACATTTACGGACTGCCCGGATTATTGAGCAGCCGTTCATTCCAAGGTGGTGAAACACCTGTAACCGTTTACGGGCCGCGCGGGTTAAAAGATTACATTGATATCAGTCTCGAATTGAGCGGAACGCACCTTCGCTATCCCCTTTACATTGAAGAAGTGGAAGAAGGAGAACTCTTCGAAGACGAACAGTTTGTCGTTGAAGCCGTCAAACTTGAACATGGACTTGAAAGCTATGGATATATCCTTAAAGAAAAAGATCAGCTTGGTGAACTTCAGCCGGAAAAGCTGAAGGCGCTTGGGATCAAACCAGGACCTGTTTATCATAAAATCAAGAATCAACCACGGACAGTCCTGGAAGATGGAAGAATCATCACACGCAAAGATGTCATCGGGCCGCCCAAAAAGGGACGTAAAGTCGCCATATTGGGAGACACACGCTACCTGCCGCATCTTGAAGAAGTCTTAAGAGACAGCGACGTTCTCGTCCACGAAGCCACATTCGCTGGAAATGAGGAAAAAATGGCTTATGATTATTTTCATTCCACCGTCAAACAAGCCGCTACCCTTGCAAAGAACGCAAATGTTGGGGAACTGATTTTGAATCACGTCTCTTCCAGATACCAGGGAGATTCCGTGGAGGAGCTCCTGGAAGAAGCACAGAATTTGTTCCCAAACACCACGATTGCACACGATTTTTATCAACATCCCATAAAACGTACTTAACGAAGGAGGAGCTGTATGCACGCAACGGTCAAGCAACAAAAAACATGGTTCCAGGAAGGACATACGAAAAGCTATGCTTTCCGAAAAGAACAGCTGTTAAAAATGAAGAAGATGCTGACGACCTTTGAGAAACCGATTCTCAATGCATTAAAATTCGATATGAACAAATCGGAATATGAAGCGTACGCATCTGAAATCGCCTTTTTAAAAAGTGAGATCGATCATCATGTGAAACAGTTGAAAACATGGATGCAGCCGACTAAAGTGAAGACCCCACTTACCCATACAGGCTCAAAAAACTTCATTCGAAAAGAACCCTATGGCACGGTATTGGTCATTGCCCCTTGGAACTATCCTGTCCAGCTAGCCCTTGCTCCGGTAATCGGCGCGATTGCAGCAGGAAATACGGTCATCATCAAACCATCCGAACTAACACCAACCGTTTCATGGGTGTTGAAAAAAATGATTGAACAGTACTTTCCTCCCCACTATATTGCCGTAATCGAAGGCGATAAAGAGGTGACCCAGGAGCTGCTTGAACAACCGCTAGACTATATCTTCTTCACAGGGAGCGTCCCCGTCGGTAAAATCATTATGGAGAAAGCGAGTAAACAGCTCATCCCGGTCACATTGGAACTTGGAGGAAAGAGCCCGACGATTGTTCACAAAGATGCGAACATCGACCTTTCTGCGAAACGGATTGTATGGGGTAAATTCACCAATGCAGGTCAAACATGTATTGCACCTGATTACCTTTACGTACACCATGAGGTGAAAGCGGACTTAATCCGTGCCATGAAAAAGTACATCCAGCAGTTTTACGGAGAAAATCCTTTGAACAATGAAGAATACACCAAAATCGTGAACCAAACGCACTTCGAACGCGTATCTTCTTACCTTGATTCCGGAACGGTCGTGGTCGGCGGTTCTTTGGATGAATCTAAACACAAAATCGCACCTACCATTCTCGACCAGGTGTCCTGGGAGGATCAGGTTATGAAAGATGAGATCTTCGGACCTGTGCTTCCTGTCCTGACTTACCATGACCTTGATGAAGCGATCGAGAAGATCAACAGCCGTCCTAAGCCACTTGCCCTCTATTACTTTGGGGAAAACGAAATCGAACAGCAGCGCATCCTCAACTCGATCTCATTCGGCGGTGGATGCATCAACGACACCCTTTACCATATTATCAATCCACACCTCCCATTCGGAGGCGTTGGTGAGAGCGGCATGGGCAGTTATCATGGCAGACGGAGCTTTGAAACCTTTACGCACGAGAAAAGCATTACAAAACAAACCACCCGTTTCGATCAAAACTTCCGCTATCCAGGATCCCAACTTGGTCTTGCGGTGCTAAAGAAATTCTTTGGTTAGAAAAAAAGCGAGCATTACGCTCGCTTTTTCTATGTGCATTTTTGCATTCTTGCGCGCGTTCCTGGCTTCTTGCGCGCGAAAAAGGACAGCGGCCGGGCCGCTGTCCTTTTTCTCTAGTCCTGTTGCTTTTTCAATGCTTCCTGTAAAGATACATCTTTCAACTTTCGTTTCGATAATCCAAGAGAGAGCCAATACGTAAGCATGATTACAATGAATCCTGTCAGGACCATCCACCATGCTACATCTGTCGGCATAAGAAAACCAGTCTCTTGAACTAATGTATTCATCGTTTGCTCCAAACTCAAACTCGCCAGAGGTATGGACACAAAGTAGGCAATCAAAACGATAGGAGTGTACACACTTAAAACAAGTTTGGATACTTCTCTGTCATGATAGCCCATCACTTTAAACAACGATATAGAAGGTGAGTTTTCTTCAACGATTAAATTGGTGAGCAAAGTAAGAACAATTACACCAATCAATACAGCAAATACAGCCATGCCGGCAACAGACGCTCTCGTTGCTCCTGTTGTCGATTCAAAACTGTCTATAGCCTTCTGCTTATCTTCTACCATATAAATATTTCCGCTGTTTCGTGGAGATTGTTTCTGCCATGTTCCTGTATATCCTTCATCGGGAAAACCTAGAAAATCATTCAATTCAACACGCGGAAGATACAAGTTATTCCCAATATAAAGGTCAGCAACGGCAGCGACTTCCACCCTCATCGTCTCCGAGTTCAATGAGTTCTCGAGGTTGATGTCATCTCCTTCCCCCACACCAAGTACAGCAGCTAAAGGAGCACTAATAATCGCTCCTTCAGATATTTGCGATTCTAGACTTTCCCCATCAGTACTCAACTGAATATATCGATTCTCTTTTTCCATTCCATATGCCGTAATTTTCACATCTTCATCAACGACACCAAGTTCGTTCATTGTAAAAGGACTCTGTTCTTCATCCGTTTCTTCCGTCATTAATGATTGATAATGGACCGCATAGTCGTATTTCAAAATATCCTTATACGTCGTTTCTACAAGCTGGTCCATGCTATTAAAAGTAATGAACCCGAACAATAATAAAACGGTTGAAAACATCACTCCAATAAAGATATACAAACTTCTCGCTTTATTTCTCACCAGTAACCTCAACCGGAACCTGCGGATAAAACCTCCTTTTTGCAAAAGCGGAAGTTTTTCCAGCCAGGATTTTTTCCCACTGGACATCTCCTTCGGTCTAAGAAGCGTCAGCGGTTCTGTACGCAATGTCCGATTAATAACGAAGGTCGTGAGTAAGATCAAAAGCAATATAGGAAGGACAAATCCTATTACAAGAACGAAAGGATTCCAGTCAAACCTGGATAGAGAAGGTAAGTTAAAATAGTTCGCATACAAGTTCGAAAGCGGTACAGACAGGCCAGCACCTGCAGCTAAACCACCGACTGTGCCCGCTAATCCGATCACCCAGGCATAACCTAAATAATGACGGACCAATTCTTTCTTACGATACCCAAGGGCCATAAGCGTGCCGATTTCTTTTCTCTGCATTTCCATCCGACGCTTCATGAGCATCAGCACCATGGCAATAGAGAGAGCAAGAATGAACAATGGCAATGTTGTCGTCATGCTCTTAGCGCCTTGGATTTCTGTTTCCACAAACCCAATGCGTGGATTATCTTCTGAATGAACAAATTGCAAAAGAGCCGTTTCTGCACTTACCGCTTCCCTAAACCCCTCGGGCACAGCTCCATCATCTGTCCATCCTAAGATCTGTGTCTGTCCATTCACCTCTGAAAAATCGGAACCGGAAACGACGGCGACTCCGAATTTCTCAGCATCCGCTAACAAATCCGTCATTTGTTCGACCATATAAATGTAATCAGGCAAGTAAACGAATCCTGTAATTTCAAACTTACGATCACCCAATGTTATGACATCACCCAGCTGATATTGATGTTTCTCAGCAAACACTTTGGAAATAGCCAGGTCTTGATCGTTCGACGGTGCTTTCCCTTCAGCGATGTAAGGAATGTTAACTGTGTCAGTAGTCGTGAATGTACGTAATGTCGAATCATCGATCTCAAAATCTGCATAATTCCGTTTTTCTAAAACGACATTGTACTCTTCTTCCCATAAAGAAAGCTGTTCATCGGTCACATCCCCTCCAGCTACAAAATGAAAGCTTTCCTGTCTATAGTCTTCCGTAAATGTTTCATTTCTCGATTCCAGAGTCGTGATGGCCATGGATAAGGACACATAAAGCATAACTGCTAGTAAAAGAAGAACAGCCACCCCGGCATATTGGAATTTCTTTTCCTTTAAAGTGCGGTACACAGATTTCTTTAGAATCATGACCAGGTCACCTTCTCTGGAGGGACAGGATTTTCATTTTCATAGGCATCCACAATTTCACCGCTTTTCATTCGGATAACCGAATGAGCCATCTCGCCAATCCCCTGGTTATGAGTGATGATCAAAACTGTCGTTCCATACTGCTCATTAACGAACTTCAACAACTTCAAAATATTTTTTCCCGTTTCTTCATCCAGGGCTCCTGTCGGTTCATCACAGAGTAAAATCTGCGGGTTCTTAATCAGTGCTCTCGCGATTGCGACACGCTGTTGTTCACCCCCGCTCAGTTGAGAAGGGAATTTATCTTTCTTATCCCACATCCCTACCTTTTCTAAAATATCCTTCATATCAAGCGGTTTCTGACTCAATTCCCGTCCGACCTCCACATTTTCTTCAACGGTCAGTGTCGGTATTAAATTGTACTGTTGAAAAATGAAGCCAACGAACTTCCGGCGGTAATCCGTGAGCTGGCGATCCTTCAGTTGATCGAGGACCGTGTCTCCTACTTGGATTGATCCTGAATCGTAACGGTCAATTCCTCCAATAACATTTAATAATGTTGATTTCCCTGACCCTGAAGGTCCGAGAATCGTCACGATTTTCTTATCTGGTACCTCTAATGAAGCCTGGCGTAGTGCCTCAACTTTTACTTCTCCGCTCTGATACGTTTTATTGACTCGGTTTGCGAAGATAGTCATTTCATCATCTCCAATAAAAGTTTTGTAATGAAATACATCATTTATTTCATTTTTAGTGTACCTCAATAAAAAAAGAAGTCAATAACTTTTTGAAATATTTATATGTATATATTTCATTATTTATCATCACGCTTACTATTTTTATTGAAGATAATGGCAGGATTGTGGAAGACTTGATTTCGAGATGTTTGTGTGGATTTAGGGGCTCCGGGAAAAGGTTCGCTTTCCGCGGGCGAGTGATGAGCCTCCTCGAGCTAACGCTCTGCGGGGTCTCATCTACCACGCACTTCCCACAGGAGTCTCACCGTTTCCCTACGCCCCTTTGCCATATGAGGTTCTAGAAATCCCTCTTATATTACCTGCCTAAAACT